>NZ_JASCPM010000040.1:0-43755 GCF_029960215.1 Pseudomonas sp. PS01301
GGCAGAGACCCGCTCCCACAGAGGCGGTGATCATCTGTGGGAGCGGGTCTCTGCCCGCGAAGGACGCGCCGCCGAATGACCACCGGTCACCGCTGCCGACTCAACCCCGCCAGCCGCGTCGACAGCGCCTGCATGCCCTGGCTCAGTTCGCTGAGACTGGACGCGTCACGCGCGCCGTCCTCACTGGCCGCGTGAATGCGCACCGCCAGCTCGGTGATCTCCTGAGTGACATGGCTCTGCTCTTGGGCCGCCACGGCGATCTGCTGGGTGCGCTGGACGATGTCGTCGAAACCCACCACCGTGCTGCCCAGCGATACGCTCAGCACACCGGCCTGCTGCGCCACGGTGCGCGTCCGGTCCTCGCCCGCCACCATGGTATCGACCGCCTTTACCGACGCCTGACGCAGCTCGCCGATCATCTGCTGAATCTCGTCGGCCGACGTCTGGGTGCGCCCGGCGAGGGTGCGCACCTCATCGGCGACCACCGCAAAGCCTCTGCCCTGCTCGCCCGCGCGAGCCGCTTCGATGGCGGCGTTGAGCGCCAGCAGGTTGGTCTGCGCGGAAATCGACTTGATCACGTCGAGCACACCGCTGACGCTCTCGATGTCCTGACCCAAGCGGGTGATGGCCTGAGCCACGCTGGCAATATCGCCGGTCAGAGAATCGATCGTCTGACTGTTCTGCTGCACATGCCCCTGACTCTCGCGCGCCGTCGACAGCGACAGCTGCGCGGTGTCGGAACACTCCGTGGTGTTGGAGGCAACCTCTTGGGCGCTGGACGACATCTCGGTGATCGCGGTGGCCAGCAAGGTATTGTCCTGGCGCTGGGTTTCCGCGCGCTCGGCCATGATCACTGACAGCCGCGCGACATCATCGGACTGCTGCTGCAAGCGCAGCGCCTCATCGGCAATCGCCTTGAGCATGTTGCGCAGGTTGCCGGCGTAGCGGTTGACCGCTCCGCGCAACTGGCCGATCTCATCGGCCCGTGCCACGTCCAGTTCTGCGCTGGTGCCACCGCCCTGCTCGCCCAATTTGTCGATCTGTGCCGTGGTTTCGTTGATCTGACTGAACACCGCGCGTCCGGCCAGCCAGGCCAGGCCAAACACCAGTGCCAGGATCGGCAGCAGGGTGGTGAGGATATCGATGGTCAACTTGCTGGCAATGCCGGTCATGTGTGCCTGGGGCGTGGCCAGGCCCACTGTCCAGCCACTGGCCGGAACCCGCGTGAGGCTGATGTAACCTGCCCCACCCAGCTGCGCATCATGATCCACCTGAAAGGTCTGCGCCTCACGCTGGCCGCTGCTGCGCCACTGGGTGACGGCCTTGAACCAGGGATAGGCGGCGAGCAGTGCCGTTTCGTCAGCAGGCGCCGGTTGCTCGCCGGTGGCCGGGAAATACAGGACCTTGCCGGACGGATCGATCGCAAAGGCATAGCCACCGGTGACCTGCCCATTGGACTTGAGGAAGTCGGCCAGGCCCGTGAGGGTCAGGTCGATGGTCGCCACACCGGCGAAACGGCCGTCGCGGCTGTAGGGCACGGTACAGGTGGTCATCAGAATCTTGCTGACCGGGTCCTCGTAGGCATCCGACCAGGCGCAGCGACCGGGCGTGGAGGCCTTGCCCTGCACGTACCAATCGGCGGTGTGATAGTCATCCACAGTGCTGGCGTTGTACTCCTCCGAATACCCCAGGCTCTGGCCGCTGCGCGCCCAATAGAAACTGCGACGGGCCACGCCTGCGCTGAATGCGTCCGGCTCGGGCCACAGGCCACCGCCGGCGATGGCGGTATTGCCCTGGGAATCGATGATTGGAGCCAAGGTACCTTTCACCAGCTCGACATCCGCTGGCAGCGTCGCTCCCAGGCTCGCCAAGGCAGCGACGCGGCCTTCGATCTCGGCCAGTTCGACCGACAGTTGCCGTGCGATGGCCGTGGCCGACTGCTCGGCGCTCTTGGTGTTGGACTGGATCAGCTTGGGCTCGCCGCTGAGCACCATGACCGCATAGATGGCGGCCGCAGTTACCAGCAGGATAAACACGATGCCCAGGCTGAAGCGGGACATGATCTTGGTGGGTAGCAGGCGCATGGGGCCCCCTTCGGAGGGAATCGATATTGCCTGCGCTATCGGCCTGGGGGTGGAAAACTGGAGGACGAGCGATAGAGGGCTTTGCAGTGCCAAAGCCGGCGTCTTCGCGGGCAGAGACCCGCTCCCACAGTGGTGGCGATCATCCGTGGGCGGCGAGCCCTCTGCCCGCGAAGGCCTCCCTGACACACCCAAGCCCCCTGTGGGAGCGGGTCTCTGCCCGCGAAGAGGCCAGACCTGCTAGCACCCACAGCCATAAAAAAGCCCCCGAACGCTTTCGCGCCGGGGGCTTTTCAATCAACCGGAACTACGAATCAGTTCTTGGCTTTCTTGGCAGCGCGGGTGCGCTCGCCTTCGTCCAGGATCTTCTTGCGCAGACGGATCGACTTCGGCGTGAC
Organism: Pseudomonas sp. PS01301; assembly: GCF_029960215.1. Lineage (NCBI taxonomy): Bacteria > Pseudomonadati > Pseudomonadota > Gammaproteobacteria > Pseudomonadales > Pseudomonadaceae > Pseudomonas > Pseudomonas sp. PS01301. Next base: position 2,480 of record NZ_JASCPM010000040.1, read on the forward strand.
TTCGCACAGCTCGTCGTCCTGGATGAATTCCAGGGCCTGTTCCAGAGTGAAGCGAACCGGCGGAACCAGAGCGATGGTCTCGTCTTTACCCGAGGCACGCATGTTGTCCAGCTTCTTGCCTTTGGTTGGGTTGACGCCCATGTCGGTGTCACGGCTGTTCAGGCCGACGATCTGACCGTTGTAGATCTCCTGACCGTGCTCGACGAACAGCTTGCCGCGCGCTTGCAGGGTTTCCAGGGAGTAGGTCAGCGCCTTGCCGGTTTCGACCGAAACCAGTACGCCGTTCTGACGGCCGGACATGTGGCCCGACTTCATCGGAGCGTAGCGATCGAAGATCGAGGTCAGGATGCCAGCACCGTTGGTCAGGGTCAGGAACTGGTTACGGAAACCGATCAGACCACGAGCAGGGATGTTGTATTCCAGACGAACACGGCCCTTGCCATCCGGCACCATGTTGGTCAGGTCGCCTTTACGCAGACCCATTTCTTCCATGACCTTGCCCTGGGATTCTTCAGGGGTGTCGATGGTGACGTTCTCGAACGGTTCCTGCTTCTCGCCGTCAACCTGGCGGATGATCACTTCCGGACGACCGACGCCCATTTCGAAGCCTTCGCGACGCATGGTTTCGATCAGTACCGAGAGGTGCAGCTCACCACGGCCGGAGACCTTGAACTTGTCGGCCGAGTCACCTTCTTCAACGCGCAGAGCCACGTTGTAGAGCAGTTCCTTGTCCAGACGGTCCTTGATGTTACGGCTGGTGACGAACTTGCCTTCCTTACCGCAGAAAGGCGAGTCGTTGACCTGGAAGGTCATCGAAACGGTCGGCTCGTCGACGGTCAGTGGCTTCATCGCCTCGACGGTGTCCGGGTGGCACAGGGTGTCGGAGATGAACAGCGAGTCCATACCGCTGATGCAGACGATGTCGCCAGCAGCGGCTTCTTCGACGTCCACACGGTGCAGACCGTGGTGACCCATCAGCTTCAGGATACGGCCGTTGCGCTTCTTGCCGTCGGCACTGATGGCCACAACCGGGGTGTTCGGCTTGACCGAACCACGAGCGATACGGCCAACACCGATGACGCCCAGGAAGCTGTTGTAGTCCAGAGCGGAGATCTGCATCTGGAATGGACCTTCACGGTCCACGGCTGGCGCTGGAACGTTGTCGACGATCGACTGGTACAGCGGGGTCATGTCTTCGGCCATGTCGTTGTGGTCCAGACCGGCGATGCCGTTCAGGGCCGAGGCGTAGACGACTTTGAAGTCCAGCTGTTCTTCGGTGGCACCCAGGTTGTCGAACAGATCGAAGATCTGGTCCAGAACCCAATCAGGACGCGCGCCCGGACGGTCGACCTTGTTGATGCAGACGATCGGACGCAGGCCGGCTTCGAACGCCTTCTTGGTCACGAAACGGGTTTGCGGCATAGGGCCGTCCTGGGCATCGACCAGCAGCAGCACGGAGTCGACCATCGACATCACACGCTCTACTTCACCACCGAAGTCGGCGTGGCCCGGGGTGTCCACGATGTTGATGTGGTAGCCGTTCCAGTTGATGGCGGTGTTTTTCGCCAGAATGGTAATGCCGCGCTCTTTTTCCTGGTCGTTGGAGTCCATCACGCGCTCGTCGTTGAGCTCGTTGCGCTCCAGAGTGCCGGACTGACGCAGGAGTTTGTCTACCAGGGTGGTTTTACCATGGTCAACGTGAGCAATGATGGCGATGTTGCGTAGATTTTCGATCACTTGTGTATCTCGATCAGAGGATTCGGTTGCCGCGCATTCTACGTGGCGAATATTAATCAACGATGTTGCAACCGACCCTGTGGTCGGGGGGGCGATGGCGGATGGATCCGCCATTCAACCCCGGAACTCTATGTCGGACGATAAACGCGCACATTGGCATGTCCCTCACTCAACAAATGGTGAGCATGCAGTCGGCTCATGACGCCCCTGTCGCAATACAGCAAGTACTGGCGTGTGAAGTCCAGTTCCTTGAAGCGGTTGTTCAGGGCATAAAAAGGCATTGCCTTGACCTCGATGCCGGCCAGTGACAATGGCTGGTCTTCCTGGGCATCGGGGTGGCGGATATCGATGACGACCTGTCCGGGCAGCACCTGGCTGACCTCTTCGACTTCGATATCCCGGCCCAGCTGGTCGATGACTTCATCGATGGACACCAGCTTGGCACGCTCCAGCGCTCGCTCGAGCACGGCCATGTCGAAAGACTTCTCTTCATGGACAACGCGCGGCAGTTTTGCGCTGGTGGTCGGGTTGACCGAAATCACGCCGCAATATTCTGGCATGTGTTTGGCAAAATCGGCAGTCCCAATTTCAACTGCTTGATCGATGATGTCCTGTTTATGGCTGGCCAGCAGTGGACGCAACACGAGTTTGTCGGTGGCGCTGTCGATCGCCGACAGGTTGGGCAGGGTCTGACTGGAGACCTGGGAGATGGCCTCGCCGGTGACCAGCGCAGGAATCTTCAACTGGTCGGCCAGGCGCGTGGCGGCACGCAGCATCATGCGCTTGAGGATCACGCCCATGTGGCTGTTGTCGACCTTGCCGAGAATCTCGCCCAGCACTTCTTCGAACGGCACGCTGATGAACAGCACGCGTTGGGAGCTGCCGTACTTCTTCCACAGGAAGTGAGCGACTTCCATCACGCCCAGTTCATGGGCACGACCGCCCAGATTGAAGAAGCAGAAATGGGTCATCAGGCCGCGACGCATGATCTGGTAGGCCGCGACAGTGGAATCGAAACCACCGGACATCAGAACCATGGTCTGTTCCAGAGCACCCAACGGGTAACCGCCCAGGCCATCGTGCTGGTCATGGATGACGAACAGGCGCTGGTCACGGATTTCCAGGCGCACCACGACGTCGGGCTTTTTCAGGTCGATGCCGGCAGCGCCGCACTCACGGCGCAATTGACTGCCGACGGTGCGTTCCACGTCCATCGAGCTGAAGGCATGCTTGCCGGCACGCTTGGCACGTACCGAAAAGATCTTCCCAGGCAGCAGCGGGCCGAAGTGCGCCTTGCACTTGGCCACGATGTCATCCATATCGCCCAGCGGGTATTCGTCCACTTGCAGGAAATGCGCGATACCTGGCGTGCAGCTCAGGCGCTCAGTCATCTCGCGCAACACCTTGGCGTCCGTCAGCTTGGTCTGGACTTCAAGGTTGTCCCACACGCCATTGACCACCAGCTGCGGGTCCAGGTCACGGAGCACCATGCGGATGTTCTTGGCGAGCTGGCGGATGAAACGCTTGCGCACCGGCGGGCTCTTGATGGTGATCTCTGGGAAGACTTTTACGATAAGTTTCATGAAAACAGCGCGCGAAATGCCAGCCTGAAAAGAGGGGCGCGGATTATAGCGGAAATTGCTCAAGGTTTGACCAGTTATCGTACGAACGGCCGAACGCACCATTCTGGACCACCCACAAACACCCCGCACCAAACCAGCGCACCCCCATTCACCACAGCCCCCTGCAGCAGCGGCGCAAGCCGCATCCCGCCTTTATACGCATCGATGCCTGAAACAAAGCATGACGCGGCTTGCGCCGCTGCTACGGGGGAATGTGCTCGAACATAGGGATCGTGCACAGCGGCATTGCGCCCATCACGGGGCACTGGCATGCAAATTGCTCCCTTGTGAGGCAGGTTGCCTTGGCCGACTATCGGGCCCGGCATCACTCATATTTGGGGCCCTCACCATAATCGGCCCTATTCCACCCCGGAGGACAACATGTCGAAGTCGGTTCAACTCATCAAAGATCATGACGTCAAGTGGATTGATCTGCGCTTCACTGATACCAAAGGCAAGCAGCAGCACGTGACCATGCCGGCGCGCGATGCACTGGACGACGACTTCTTCGAAGTCGGCAAGATGTTCGACGGCTCCTCCATCGAAGGCTGGAAAGGCATCGAAGCCTCCGACATGATCCTGCTGCCCGACGACAGCACCGCCGTGCTCGACCCGTTCACCGAAGAGCCGACCCTGATTCTGGTCTGCGACATCATCGAACCGTCGACCATGCAAGGCTACGATCGCGACCCGCGCGCCATTGCCCACCGTGCCGAGGAATACCTGAAGTCGACCGGTATCGGTGACACCGTGTTCGTCGGTCCCGAGCCTGAGTTCTTCATCTTCGACGAAGTGAAGTTCAAGTCGGACATCTCCGGCTCCATGTTCAAGATCTTCTCGGAACAGGCTTCCTGGATGACCGACCAGGACGTCGACGGCGGCAACAAGGGCCACCGTCCAGGCGTGAAAGGCGGCTACTTCCCAGTGCCACCGGTCGACCACGACCACGAAATCCGTACTGCCATGTGCAACGCACTGGAAGAGATGGGTCAGGTCGTCGAAGTTCACCACCACGAAGTGGCGACTGCCGGCCAGAACGAAATCGGCGTCAAGTTCAACACCCTGGTCGCCAAGGCCGACGAAGTGCAGACCCTGAAGTATGTCGTGCACAACGTTGCCGACGCCTACGGCCGCACCGCTACCTTCATGCCCAAGCCACTGTACGGTGACAACGGCTCGGGTATGCACGTGCACATGTCGATCTCCAAGGAAGGCAAGAACACCTTCGCTGGCGAAGGCTATGCCGGTCTGTCCGATACCGCCCTGTACTTCATCGGCGGCATCATCAAGCACGGCAAGGCACTGAACGGCTTCACCAACCCGTCGACCAACTCCTACAAGCGTCTGGTCCCAGGTTTCGAAGCCCCAGTGATGCTGGCCTACTCGGCTCGCAACCGTTCCGCTTCGATCCGCATTCCTTACGTCAACAGCCCTAAGGGCCGTCGTATCGAAGCCCGCTTCCCGGATCCGGCAGCCAACCCGTACCTGGCCTTCGCAGCGCTGCTGATGGCTGGCCTGGACGGCATCCAGAACAAGATCCACCCTGGCGATGCCGCCGACAAGAACCTGTACGACCTGCCGCCTGAAGAGGCCAAGGAAATCCCGCAGGTTTGCGGCAGCCTGAAGGAAGCCCTGGAAGAGCTGGACAAGGGCCGTGCGTTCCTGACCAAGGGCGGCGTGTTCAGCGACGACTTCATCGATGCCTTCATCGCTCTGAAGAGCGAAGAAGAAATCAAGGTCCGTACCTTCGTACACCCACTGGAATACGACCTGTACTACAGCGTCTGATCCCTGTGATGTGACAGAAAGGCCACCCTCGGGTGGCCTTTTTTCGTTGCGCGGTCGCCACAGCCGCGATGCACCCGACCTGCCATTTGCTCTATGCTGGCCTCCATGCAAGCGCCACTCAGAGAAGTTTCCATGCGCTCACCCCTAGCCTCGCTCTTACTGCTGTGTTCGCTGCCTGCCGCCGCGCAGATCTACAAGTACACCGATGCCCAGGGCAACACCGCCTACAGCAACCAGCCTCCCGAGGGGCGCGCGAGCCAGACGGTCGAACTGCCGCCGCTCAACAGCGTCGAGTCGCCGCGCAAGTCGGCGCCGGTGACGCTGCCCAGCACGGCCGTCCAGGTGCCGCAGACTCAGTACAGCCAATTGGAGCTGACCGGCCTGCCGAGCGACGAAGCCCTGCGCGCCAACAACGGTACCTTCGACGTCGGCGTAGCGATCGTGCCCCGCCTGCGCTCGGGAGACCGGCTGCGCCTGGTCCTCGACGGCCAGCCCTACGGCCAGCCGACCAACGTGCCGCGGTTGCAACTGGTGAACGTCGATCGTGGTGATCACAGCCTGGCGGTGCAAGTGGTCGACAGCCAGGAAGCGGTCATCCAAGAAAGCGCCACCGTTACCTTCACGGTGCAGCGGGTCCACCTTCCATGAGGTATTGGGCACTGCTCTGGCTGGCCTTGAGCACCGCGTCGGCCCAGGCTGCGGTGTACACCTACGTCGACGCCAACGGCAACCGGGTGTTCACCGACCAGCCCGGCAAAGGCGCCGAACGCGTGCCGATGCCGACACGCTCCGGCACCAGCGCACCGGCAACCGCCACACCGCCACGCACCGGCAAGGTGGCCGTTCCGACTAAATCGACGGTGATGCGCTATCAGATGCTGCGCATCCTCGGCCCGCTGCCGGACACCGCCGTGCGCGAGGAAGACGGTTCACTGATCGTCACCCTCACCAGCGAGCCGGCTTTGCAGCCCAACCATCGCTACCGCCTGCTGCTGGACGGTGAAATCGCGCAGGCTCCGGGCCGCAGCCCGGTATTCGCCCTGAGCAATGTTGACCGCGGCACCCATACCCTGGCTGCCGAGATCATCGATCAGGACGACCATGTGATCGAGCGCACGCCTGCACAGCCGGTCCATCTGCAGCGCATCTCGCTGATCCAGAAACGCCGTGTCCATCCTTGCCGGACTGCCGATTACGGCGTACGTCCGGAATGCCCGCTCAAAGACAAACCCGAAGACAACTGAGCCGCGACCCGGTGGCTAACACTGGCGCACTCGATTGGTGCACTATCGGGACTGCCGAAAGTCGGAACGTGCCATTTTGGTTCGTCCTGGCGGCATGCCACGGGTTTTCGCGCAGACGCTGAGCACCTGTGGCACTCATTTGTACGATCGGCGCTTCTTTTCGGAGCCTTGGTTTGGTTCTTGCATTTTCCCTGCACCAGCGAGTTTGTTTCGCGCGCGAACCCGGGCATTGCCGCGGGCGCCCTGTGCCAAAAGAGGTCACCTGTCCCCATGACCATCAGCGATGCCCTGCACCGACTGTTACTCGACAACCTCACCACTGCCACCATTCTGCTCAATGCCGACCTGCGCCTTGAGTATATGAACCCCGCAGCCGAGATGTTGCTGGCGATCAGTGGCCAGCGCAGCCATGGTCAGTTCATCAGCGAACTGTTCACCGAATCGACCGAAGCCTTGAATTCCCTGCGCCAGGCCGTGGAGCAGGCTCATCCCTTCACCAAGCGCGAAGCGATGCTGACCGCGCTGGCCGGCCAGACGCTGACGGTCGACTATGCCGTGACGCCGATCCTCAGCAACGGAGCGACCTGGCTGCTGCTCGAAGTGCACCCGCGCGATCGCCTGCTGCGCATCACCAAGGAGGAGGCGCAGCTGTCCAAGCAGGAAACCACCAAGATGCTGGTGCGCGGCCTGGCCCACGAAATCAAGAACCCACTCGGTGGCATCCGCGGCGCCGCTCAGTTGCTGGCCCGCGAGCTGCCCGAGGAAAGCCTCAAGGACTACACCAACGTCATCATCGAGGAAGCCGACCGCCTGCGTAACCTGGTCGACCGCATGCTTGGCTCGAACAAGCTGCCCTCGCTGGCCATGACCAACATCCACGAGGTATTGGAGCGCGTGGCCAATCTGGTCGAGGCTGAAAGCCAGGGTTGCATCACCTTGGTGCGCGACTACGACCCGAGCATTCCCGATGTCCTGATCGACCGCGAACAGATGATCCAGGCGGTGCTCAACATCGTGCGCAATGCCATGCAGGCCATCAGCGGCCAGAACGAGCTGCGCCTGGGCCGTATCAGCCTGCGCACCCGCGCCATGCGCCAGTTCACCATCGGCCACGTGCGCCATCGCCTGGTGAGCAAGATCGAGATCACCGACAACGGTCCGGGCATTCCGGCCCAACTGCAGGAAACCATCTTCTACCCCATGGTCAGTGGCCGTCCCGACGGCACCGGCCTGGGGCTGGCCATTACCCAGAACATCATCAGTCAGCACCAAGGCTTGATCGAATGTGAAAGCCACCCCGGCCACACCACCTTTTCGATCTTCCTGCCGCTGGAACAAGGAGCCGCTTCGTCATGAGCCGTAGTGAAACTGTCTGGATCGTCGATGACGACCGTTCCATCCGCTGGGTACTGGAAAAGGCCCTGCAGCAAGAAGGCATGACCACCCAAAGCTTCGACAGCGCCGATGGCGTCATGAGCCGGCTGGCACGCCAGCAGCCCGACGTGATCATCTCCGACATCCGCATGCCCGGCGCCAGCGGCCTGGACCTGCTGGCGCGCATTCGCGAACAGCATCCGCGCCTGCCGGTGATCATCATGACCGCCCATTCGGACCTGGACAGCGCGGTGGCTTCCTACCAGGGCGGAGCTTTCGAGTACCTGCCCAAGCCGTTCGACGTCGACGAGGCGGTCTCGCTGGTCAAGCGCGCCAACCAGCATGCCCAGGAACAGCAGGGCCTGACCGAAGTCCCGGCATTGACCCGCACGCCCGAGATCATCGGTGAAGCGCCGGCCATGCAGGAAGTCTTCCGCGCCATCGGCCGACTCAGCCACTCCAACATCACCGTGCTGATCAACGGCGAGTCGGGCACCGGCAAGGAACTGGTCGCCCACGCCCTGCACCGGCACAGCCCACGGGCCGCGTCTCCCTTCATTGCGCTGAACATGGCGGCGATCCCCAAGGACCTGATGGAGTCGGAGCTGTTCGGCCATGAAAAGGGCGCCTTCACCGGCGCGGCCAACCTGCGCCGTGGCCGTTTCGAACAGGCCGACGGCGGCACGCTGTTTCTCGACGAAATCGGCGACATGCCGGCCGATACCCAGACGCGCCTGCTGCGCGTGCTGGCCGATGGCGAGTTCTATCGCGTTGGCGGGCACATTCCGGTGAAGGTCGACGTGCGTATCATCGCCGCCACCCACCAGAACCTGGAAACCCTGGTGCACGCCGGCAAGTTCCGCGAAGACTTGTTCCATCGCCTCAATGTGATCCGCATCCACATCCCGCGCCTGTCGGACCGCCGTGAAGACATCCCGACCCTGGCCCGCCATTTCCTCAGCCGTGCCGCCCAGGAACTGGCGGTCGAGCCCAAGCTGCTCAAGAGCGAAACCGAGGAATACCTGAAGAACCTGCCGTGGCCCGGCAACGTGCGTCAGCTGGAGAACACCTGCCGCTGGATCACCGTGATGGCATCGGGTCGGGAAGTGCACACTAGCGATCTGCCGCCCGAACTGCTGAGCCTGCCGCAGGACGCGGCACCGGTAACCAACTGGGAGCAGGCGCTGCGCCAGTGGGCCGACCAGGCCCTGGCACGTGGCCAGTCGAGCCTGCTCGACAGCGCCGTGCCCAGTTTCGAGCGGATCATGATCGAGACGGCCCTGAAGCACACCGCCGGACGCCGTCGCGACGCCGCCGTGCTCCTGGGTTGGGGCCGCAACACCCTGACGCGCAAGATCAAGGAGCTGGGCATGAAGGTCGATGGCGCCGACGAGGACGAAGTCGAGGAAGCCTGACGTCGCGCACACCGCCACGGGCATACCCGATCCCTGTAGCAGCGGCGCAAGCCGCGTCCGGCCTCACTGCGGTGGGTCAGATGCTCCGCACATACCGCCGACGCGGCTCGCGCCGCTGCTACAGGCGTACGTCAGATGCCCTCCACACCCCCCATGGCATACCCGATCCCTGTAGCAGCGGCGCAAGCCGCGTCCGGCCTCACCGCGGTGGGTCAGATAGACCGCATATACCGCCGACGCGGCTCGCGCCGCTGCTACAGGGGCTTGTAGAAACTCTCCGCTTTTGTGCATTGGCCTTGTGCAGTGCACCCACACGATGCGCTGCTGAACATCGCTGACCGCTCGGATAAAACCTCGTTCGTTTCAATGAGCTAAAAGACCGATATCCGAAAAAAATTATTTTTTCTTATATTTCAATCAGATAGAAATCATGTAAAAAATTTTTGGGTGTTCAGAAAGCTTCTGCAAAAAAACTGGCACGCGCGCTGCAATGTACTAATCATTACCCAGTTTCGGGAACCTTGGTACAGGCAGGCCGGGGATTCCCTCTTTACACCGCGACTCCAGCCAAGGCTGGAATACCGCACAACTGTTTTGGGGACCTTGGTACAGGCAGGCCGGGACTCCCCTTCTTTACACCGAAACACCTGGCCCCGCGCCAAGTATTTCATCCCCGCTTGGGGGGCTCCGGTACAGGCAGGCTGGAGTCCCCTCTTTTATTGCTCGCCCAGCTCGATGGTGGTTTGCCAACGTCCATCGACCTGTACCGCGCGCCATTGCATCTGCAAGGGGCGCGCCGCCACTGCGGTCAACAACAACCCCTCCTCACTGCGCTGAATGCGCCAGGTCACCGGCTTGCCGTCCACCAGCAACCGCCCGCTGGCCGGCGCACCCGTGGCGTCGAACAATATCGCCACCGTTCCTCCGACCACCTCGGCATGCACCTTCGGCTCGTCGTTGAACCACAGCACCAGCTGGTCGCGGTGCACTTCGATGTTGTCCAGGCGAGCAGGCTCGGGATTGGTCAGGCGGCCGATCATCAGGCCGATCAGCAGGCCGAACAGGGCCAGCGAGCCCAAGACCCGTGGCCACAGTTGCGAACGCTCGCTCGGATCAGGAGTAGAATGCTGCCCGTCCTTCAGTTCGGTGCCGCGCATGTTTCACGTGATCCTTTTTCAACCAGAGATTCCACCCAATACGGGCAACATTATCAGGCTGTGTGCCAACAGCGGTTGTGCCCTGCACCTGATAGAGCCGATCGGCTTCGAGCTGGACGACAAGCGCTTGCGTCGGGCCGGCCTGGATTATCACGAATATGCCACTCTGCAGCGCCATGCCGATCTGGCCAGTTGCCTGGAAAGCCTGGGGCAGCCACGGGTGTTCGCGTTCACCACCAAGGGTTCGCGACCGTTTCATGATGCCAGCTTCGAGAAGGGCGATGCGTTCCTGTTCGGTCCGGAAAGCCGTGGGCTGCCGGCCGAGGTGCTGGACGCGCTGGACAGCCAGCACAAGTTGCGCCTGCCGATGCGCGAGGGGTGCCGCAGTTTGAACCTGTCCAATACGGTTGCGGTGGCTGTCTATGAGGCCTGGCGACAGCTGGGGTTTGAGTAGGGCCTGAGGGCCTCTTAGCGGGGCAAAGGGCTCGCGAAAGAGGCAGCACGCACACACAAAAAAGCGCCCCGAAAGGCGCTTTTCGTTCACAGCACGGCCATGCTTACTGCGCCGAAGGAGCTTCGCCCGATTCCTGCATGCGTTGCAGTTCCTGCGCGTAGAGCATGTCGAAGTTCACCGGAGCGAGCATCAGCGCCGGGAACGAACCGCGAGTCACCAGGCTGTCCAGGGTCTCGCGGGCATACGGGAACAGGATGTTGGGGCAGAAAGCACCCAGGGTGTGGCTCATCGAGCCTTCGTCCAGACCCTTGATCAGGAAGATACCGGCCTGTTGCACTTCGGCGATGAACGCCACTTCTTCGCCGTTCTTGACCGTGACCGACAGGGTCAGCACGACCTCGTGGAAGTCGCCTTCCAGGCCTTTCTGGCGGGTGTTCAGGTCCAGGGAAACGCTGGGCTCCCACTGCTGGCGGAAGATCGCCGGGCTTTTCGGGGCTTCGAACGACAGGTCACGCACGTAGATGCGCTGCAGCGAGAACTGCGGTTCGTTTTCGGCGGCAGCGCCATTGTTCGCTTGATCGGTCATCGCTGATCCTTGTGATCTTCAGAGGTGTGGGGGTAAAGGGGACCGAATCAGGCCCCCAGCAACGCGTCCAGTTTGCCGGCGCGCTCGAGGGCGAACAGGTCGTCGCAGCCGCCGACGTGCAAGTCGCCGATCCAGATCTGTGGCACCGAGGTGCGGCCGGCCTTGGCGGCCATTTCGCGACGCAGCTCGGACTTGCCGTCGACCTTGATCTCGGTGAACTTCGCTTTCTTGCTTTCCAGCAGGTACTTGGCGCGCGAGCAGTAGGGGCAATAGTCACTGGAGTAAACGACGATCGGCTTCATGTCACTTCACCACCGGCAGGTTGTCGGCACGCCAGCTCGATACGCCACCGGCCAGTTTGGCGGCGGTGTGGCCGGCCTTGACCAGCTCGGCACAGGCAGTGCCGGCGTGCTGGCCGATGGCGTCGACCACGATCAGGGTCTTGCCCTTGTACTTCTCCAGCTCGCCGACGCGGCTGGCCAGCTTGTCCTGAGGAATGCTCAAGGCACCGACGATGTGGCCGGCGGCGTATTCCTTCTTGTTGCGGATGTCCACGACCACGCCCTGCTCGCTGTTGACCAGCGCAGTCAGCTCGCGGGGGCTGAGGCTTTTGGCACCCTTGCTCATTTCCAGCATGATCAGCATGACCAGCAGGACCACGAACGCGGTCACGAGCAGATAGTGATTTGTGGCGAATTCAATCAGGTGAGCAACCATCAGCGGGTTCCAGGGCGTTAAAATGTCGGCCAGTATACACAGCCGCCAAGTCCGGCCAAAGCCCGCCGGACGGAACCGCTCGGCCTCATTGCGGGTCTGTGCTTGTTGTTCTTGCGTCCGCGATGAAATAAACCGCCATGATTCGTCACACAGCCCCGCAATGCCCTAAAATGCCGGGCTTCTCCTGAATGCTCTTCTGACATAGCGAGTGGGATCCATGACAACCACGCCCAAACCCCTGGTCCTGATCATCCTCGATGGTTTCGGTCACAGCGAAAACCACGAGTACAACGCGGTCTATTCGGCTCGCAAGCCGGTGCTCGATGCACTCACGGCAAGCCAGCCCAACGGCTTGATCTCGGGCTCGGGCATGGATGTCGGCCTGCCCGACGGGCAGATGGGCAACTCGGAAGTCGGCCACATGAACCTGGGCGCCGGGCGTGTGGTGTATCAGGACTTCACTCGCGTGACCAAGGCCATCCGCGATGGCGAGTTCTTCACCAACCCCACCATCTGCGCGGCCGTGGACAAGGCCGTCGCAGCCGGCAAGGCGGTGCACTTCATGGGTCTGCTGTCCGACGGTGGCGTGCACAGCCATCAGGACCACCTGGTCGCCATGGCCGAGCTGGCCGCCGGTCGCGACGCGCAGAAGCTCTACCTGCATGCTTTCCTCGACGGCCGCGACACACCGCCCAAGAGCGCGCAGGCCTCGCTGGAACTGATGGACTCGACCTTCGCCCGTCTCGGCCACGGCCGCACCGCCAGCCTGATCGGGCGTTACTTCGCCATGGATCGCGACAACCGCTGGGATCGCGTCAGCGCCGCGTACAACCTGATCGTCGACGGCGCGTCGGAATTCCATGCCGCCACTGCCGTGCAGGGTTTGCAGGCCGCCTACGAGCGTGGCGAGAGCGACGAATTCGTCAAGGCCACCACGGTAGGCGAGCCCGTCCGTGTCGAAGACGGCGACGCCGTGATCTTCATGAACTTCCGCGCCGACCGCGCGCGCGAGCTCAGCCGCGTATTCGTCGAAGACGATTTCAACGATTTCCCACGCGCACGCCAGCCCAAGCTGGCCGGCTATGTCGGCCTGACCCAATACTCGGCGAAGATCCCGGCACCGGCGGCATTTGCCGCTACCGGCCTGAACAACGTGCTGGGCGAATACCTGGCGAAGAACGGCAAGACCCAGCTGCGCATCGCCGAAACCGAAAAGTACGCCCACGTGACGTTCTTCTTTTCCGGCGGCCGCGAAGAAGAGTTCGCCGGCGAAGAACGCATTCTGGTGCCTTCGCCGAAGGTTGCAACCTACGACCTGCAGCCGGAAATGAGCGCGCCGGAAGTGACCGACCGCATCGTCGAAGCCATCGAGCAGCAGCGCTATGACGTCATCGTGGTCAACTATGCGAACGGCGACATGGTTGGCCACAGCGGCATCATGGCCGCCGCGATCCAGGCAGTAGAGTGCCTGGACACCTGCGTAGGCCGTATCACCGCCGCACTCGACAAGGTCGGTGGCGAAGCGTTGATCACCGCCGACCACGGCAACTGCGAGCAGATGGAAGACGTCTGCACCGGTCAGGCACATACCGCCCACACCACCGAGCCGGTGCCGTTCATCTACGTCGGCAAGCGCGACGTCAAGGTTCGCGAAGGCGGCGTGCTGGCCGACGTGGCGCCGACCATGCTCTGGTTGATGGGCCTGCCCAAGCCCGAAGAAATGACCGGCACCTCGATCCTGGTACAAGGCTGACCCATGTTCCGCGCCCTGACGTTCCTGACCCTGACCTGCCTGCTCGGCCCGGCCTTCGCCGACGAGCGCGCGCAAACCCAGCAGCAGATCGATGCCACCCGCAAGGACATCGCCGAGCTGCAGAAAACCCTTGGCACGCTGCAGGCAGAAAGATCCGGGGTGCAGAAAGAGCTGCGCACGACCGAAACCGAGATGGGCAAGCTGGAAAAGCAGGTGGAGGCCCTGCAGAAAGAACTAAAAAAGACTGAGGGCGAGCTGGAGCGTCTCGATGGCGAGAAAGCCAAGCTCCAGGCCGCCCGGGTCGAACAGCAACGCCTCATTGCCATCCAGGCCCGTGCGGCCTACCAGAGCGGGCGCCAGGAATACCTCAAGCTTCTGCTCAACCAGCAGAACCCGGAGAAGTTCGCCCGCACCCTGACCTATTACGACTACCTGAGCCAGGCCCGCCTGGAACAGTTGAAACGCTTCAACCAGACCCTGCAGAAGCTGGCCGGTGTGGAAAAGGACATCAACCTGCAGCAGGCGCAGCTGTTGGTGCAGCAAGGCAACCTGGACAGCCAGCGCGAAGACCTCGACAAGGTGCGCAAGGAGCGCCAGGTCGCCTTGGCCAAGCTCAACGACCAGTACAAGCAAGGCGATCAGAAACTGCAAGCCCGCCAGCAGGATCAGGAAGACCTGGCCAAGGTGCTCAAGACCATCGAGGAAACCCTGGCTCGCCAGGCACGCGAGGCCGAGGAAGCGCGGCAGAAGGCCCTGCTCGCCGCTCAGGAGGCCGAGCAGCGTCGCCAGCGTGAGGCGGCTGCAGCCGCCGCCCGAGAGGCCCCGACACCCGCGCCCCAGGCGCCTCGTGCGCCGTCGGGCCCGATGGTGTCCAGCAGCGGCGAGAGCTTCGGCGGTGCATTTGCCTCCGCGCGGGGAAAACTTCCATGGCCTGTCGATGGTCGACTGTTGGCACGCTTCGGGGAAACCCGCGGTGACGACGTTCGTACCAAATGGGATGGGGTGATGATCAGTGCCTCGGCCGGCAGCCAGGTGCATGCAGTGCATGGTGGCCGTGTGGTCTTCGCCGACTGGTTGCGCGGCGCCGGGCTTCTGGTCATTCTCGACCATGGCAATGGCTATCTCAGCCTGTACGGTCACAACCAGACCCTGCTCAAATCGGCCGGCGACGTGGTCAAGGCCGGTGATGCCATCGCCACCGTAGGAACCAGCGGCGGGCAGAGCACGCCAGCGCTGTATTTTGCAATACGCCAGCAAGGCAAACCGACCGACCCTTCGCAGTGGTGTCGCGGTTGACTGGCGCAGTCGTTCAAAAGCAGCCCTCAAAGGCGCGAACCCGTATCAGGAGTCTGTTAGACATGCCGCATCTGTCCCGCCTTACCTCGCTGGCCCTGACGATCGCCGTGGCCACCGCCGCCCCTGCGGTGGTCGCCGCCGATCTGTCCCCCCAGCCCGCCCGGGCGGCGAGCGCGGCACCAGCCGCCGCGCCTTTGCCGCTGGACGAGCTGCGGACCTTCGCCGAGGTGATGGACCGCATCAAGGCGGCCTATGTCGAGCCCGTGGATGACAAGACCCTGCTGGAGAACGCCATCAAGGGCATGCTCAGCAACCTGGATCCCCACTCGGCCTACCTGGGCCCCGAGGACTTCCAGGAGCTGCAGGAAAGCACCAGCGGCGAGTTCGGCGGCCTGGGCATCGAAGTGGGCAGCGACAACGGCATGATCAAGGTGGTCTCGCCCATCGACGATACGCCAGCCTCCAAGGCCGGCATCGAGGCGGGCGACCTGATCGTCAAGATCAACAACCAGCCCACCCAGGGCCTGAGCATGACCGAGGCCGTCGACCTGATGCGCGGCAAGCTCGGCGAGAAGATCACCCTGACCTTGGTGCGCGACGGTGGCACGCCCTTCGACGTGACGCTTGCGCGCGCCACCATCCAGGTCAAGAGCGTCAAGGCGCAATTGCTGGAAAACGGCTATGGCTACCTGCGCATCACCCAGTTCCAGGTCAAGACCGGCGAAGAAGTCGGCAAGGCCCTGGCGAAACTGCGCAAGGACAACAACGGCAAGCTCAAGGGGCTGATCCTCGACCTGCGCAACAACCCAGGCGGCGTGCTGCAAAGCGCGGTGGAAGTGGCCGACCACTTCCTGACCAAGGGCCTGATCGTGTACACCAAGGGCCGTATCGCCAACTCGGAACTGCGCTTCTCCGCCGACCCGGCAGACGCCAGCGAGCGCGTGCCTCTGGTCGTGTTGATCAACGGCGGCAGCGCCTCGGCGGCTGAAATCGTCGCCGGTGCGCTGCAGGACCAGAAGCGCGGCATCCTCATGGGCACCGACAGCTTCGGCAAGGGCTCGGTACAGACCGTGCTGCCGCTCAACAACGACCGCGCCCTGAAGATCACCACGGCGTTGTACTACACGCCCAATGGTCGCTCGATCCAGGCTCAGGGCATCGTGCCGGACGTCGAAGTGCGCCAGGGCAAGGTGACCCGCGACGCCGATACCGAAAGCTTCAAGGAAGCCGACCTGCAGGGTCACCTTGGCAACGGCAACGGTGGCGCCGACCGGCCATCGGGCAAGACAGCGATCGGCGCCCGCAAGGCGCGGCCGCAGGACGATGACTTCCAGATCAGCCAGGCCCTCAGCCTGCTCAAGGGCCTGAGCGTGACGCGCGGCAACTGACATGCGCCGCATTCTGTTGCTGGCCATGTTGCTGCTGACGGCCGGACCGGCCTTCGCCGGTCCGGCTTACCTGAGCCTGATCATCGACGACCTTGGCCAGTCGCCAGCCCGAGACAGTCGCACCCTGGCCCTGCCCGGTCCGGTGACCCTGGCGATCATGCCCGATACCCCGCATGCGGCCGATTTCGCTCGTCAGGCGCACAAAGCCGGCAAGACCGTGATGGTGCACATGCCCATGGACCCCGCGGCTGGCCCGTTTGCCTGGCGTCCCGACATGCCTGCCAGTGAATTGCTCGGCCGCCTGCAGGCTGCCTTGCGGGCCGTGCCCTATGCCGCCGGCCTGAACAACCACGAGGGCAGCCGCATGACGTCGCAGCCCGAGGCCATGGCCCTGCTGATGAACGAATTGCAGCAGCACGGCATGTTCTTCGTCGACAGCCGTACCAGCGCAGCCACCGTGGCCGCCGCCAAGGCCCAGAGCATTGGCCTGGCCAGCCTGTCGCGGGATGTCTTCCTGGACGACACGCGTACCGTCGAGGCCATCGCTGGCCAGCTGGAGAAAGCCATTGCCTTGGCGCACAAGCAAGGCACGGTGGTGATCATCGGCCACCCTTATCCACAGACCCTGGAAGTGCTGGAGCGCGAACTACCGCGCTTGAAGGCCAAGGGAGTGGAGTGGATACCGGTCCGGCAGATGATCGGCGAGCGCGGCAACCGCGCGACGGCCGCTCACGGCAAGGGCGGGATCTACCACTGATCCACGCTGCCGAGTGTCATAGATACTTGGCGAAGACCCGATCGACCACGCCTTCGCGACGTATGTCATCGAGCGCTCGCTGCAGGCGCTCGACCACCTCCGGCGGTGTCTCCTTGTTCAGCGCCAGAAACAGCTCGGCGCTGTTGAAACGCAGCACCGTCTTGAGCCCATTGATCCCTTCCAGACGAGCCAGGTATCGACCCGCCGGGTCACCCGTGGCCCACAGGTCGATCTGCCCGTCGAGCAGCTTGCGCGCGTTGTCCTGGTCGCGCAGCGCGAGGATCGGACGCATGTCCCGCTCGGCCAGACTTTGCGCGATGGCATCGCCCTTGTAGGCGCCGATCCGATAGGGCCGGGCCTGGTCGAGATTCTCCAGGGTGATCGAGCTGTCTGCCCGGGCCAGCATGATCCAGTCATCCGGCCCCAGAGGACCGACCCACTTGAAGGCCTGTTCGCGCTCGGGCAGACGGGCGGTGACGAATACCCCATAGCCGGGATTGTTCAGGGCCAGCTTGTAGATACGGTCCCAGGGAAAGCGCAGGGTCATACTGTAGGGAATCCCGGCACGCCGATACATTTCCTGCACCAACTCGGTCGCGATCCCGCGAATGTTGTCTTCCTGAGCGAAGTTCTTGTCGTTGCTGGCCATGTTGTAGGGCGGAAAATTCTCGGTCAGCAACACCATCGAGTAACCCGCCGGAACTTCGGCGCGCACGGCACTGCCACTGAACAGCGCAGCACAGAAGGCGAAGGCGAGAAATGTGCGGTCGAGCATTACGAGGTCTCTGCAGCAATGACAATGGCCAGAGTGCCGGGCGCATCGACCGCTGTAAAGCGCTGCAACGATTACGCGACAATGTGTCTACAACGCGCTGTGCAGCAGGTTTTCCAGAGCGGCCAGGTCCGGCACCCGGGCCACGGTTTCGCCGACCTGCACGGCGGCCATTTCCAGCGGCTTGAGCGGCACGTCCACGTAGCTCAACTGACTGTCGACCCGGCACGAGCGAGGCACGTGCTGGATCAACACGGCGATGAAACGCATCGAGGTTTCGCCCAAGGCGTTGAGCACGACGATGCGTGCGCGCTCGCCGATCACCGCCTCGCCGCCACTGGCGGCCTCGAAGCTGACCAGCGGCAGGCGCAGGTTGCGCCACTCGATCATCCCCAGGTGCCAACGCGGGGCTCCCAGCACCGGCTCGCCGGGCAGGTAGTCGATCAGCTCGGCCACCGCCACGTTGGGCAGCAGCAGATTGCGGTCGGCAAGGGGCAGCATCAGCGCGGTGAGGCTGTCGCGGCGACCGATCGCCCGGTCAAGCATGGGAGTCACCCCAGCGTTCGATGCATTCGAGCAACTGATTCTCCTGATAGGGCTTGCCCAGGTATTCGTTGACGCCAATGGCCATCGCCCGCTCACGATGCTTCTGCCCGGTGCGTGACGTGATCATGATGATGGGCAGATCCTTGAGCGTAGGATGCTGGCGAACCCGGCGCGCCACTTCGAAACCGTCCATGCGCGGCATCTCGATGTCCAGCAGGAGAATGTCGGGACTGTACTCCTGCAGCAGCGCCATGGCATCGACCCCATCCTTGGCCGTCTGCACCTGCATGCCGTGGCGCTCCAGCAGGCGGCTGGTGACCTTGCGCACGGTCACCGAGTCGTCCACCACCAGTATCTGCAAGCGCCGCACCTGCGCGCCGTGCTGGTAGCCGGTACGGGGCACGTGCACCCCCTGGCGGGCCCGCAGCTGCGCCAGCAGATCGAGAATCAGAACCACGCTGCCATCGCCGAGAATGGTCGCCCCACCCAGGCCTGGTACCGCTGCGAACTGAGTGCCCAGGCTCTTCACCACGATTTCGCGGGAGCCGGCCAGGGCATCGACCTGTACCGCCACCTGCTGATCGAAGGCGCGCACCAGCAGTACCGGCAAAGGCTGGCTTTGCGCGGTCAGCGAGGGCACGGCAAGCCCATGCAGCAAGGTACCCAGGTAGCGCAGGTCGTAGACCCGCCCGGCGTAGCCGTAGCGCGGTGGAGCGGATTGGTAGGCGTCGTGCAACTCGCCGGGCAAGACCCGCACGATGCCCTCGATGCTGTTCAGCGGGATCGCGTACTGTTCCTCACCGCACTGCACCATCAAGGCACGATTGACCGACACAGTGAACGGCAGGCGAATCTGGAACCGTGCGCCCTGCCCTGGCCGCGAGTCGATACTCATGGCGCCGCCCAACTGCTTGACCTCTTCATGGACCACGTCCATGCCCAGGCCCCGGCCGGAAATCTGTGTGACCTTGGTGGCCGTGGAGAAACCGGGTTGCAGGATGAACTGCAGCACGTCGTGATCGCTGAGCTCGCTGTGCGGATCCAGCAAGCCGCGCTTGACCGCCTTGGCCCGAACCGCAGCCAGGGGCACCCCGGCACCGTCATCACTCATTTCGATGACGATGTCGCCGCCCTGGTGCAGCAAGGCTAGGCGAATGTGCCCCACGGCGGGCTTGCCGGCCGCCACCCGCACCTCGACCGGCTCCAGGCCATGGTCGACGGCGTTGCGCAGCATGTGTTCGAGCGGCGCGATCATGCGTTCCAGCACACTGCGGTCCATCTCGCCCTGGGCCTCGCTGACTTCGAACTCGACCTCCTTGCCCAATTCCTCGGCGACCTGCCGCACCACCCGCTGCAAGCGCGGCACCAGGCGCTCGAACGGCACCATGCGCGTACGCATCAGGCCTTCCTGCAACTGGCTGTCGACCCGCGCCTGCTGCTGCAGCAAAGTCTGCGCCTCCAGGTTGCGACCGGCCAGGGTTTCCTTGAGGTCGAGCAGGTCCGACGCGGATTCGAACAAGGCACGTGACAGCTGCTGCAACTGCGAATGACGATCCATTTCCAATGGGTCGAAATCTTCGTAACCCTGGCCCTCCACCTGCTGGCGGCTGAGGATGCGGCTTTGGGTTTCGGTGTCCAGACGGCGCAACTGGTCGCGCATGCGTTCGATGGTGGTTTCCATTTCCTGCAACGCCATCTGCGCGTCATTGACCTGCTGTTCGATGCGCCCGCGAAAGATGGATGTCTCGCCAGCCAGGTTGCCCAACTCGTCGAGCAGCTCGGCGCCGACCTTGATCACATCGACCGGACCGCGCTCCGCCGCCACCGGTTCGGCAGCCGCAGGCTTGGGCAGGTTGGCAGGCGCTGGCTCACTGCCCGTAGCGAACTCGGCGATCGCGGCAATCAGCTTCCCGGCCGCCGGCAAGGGTTGCCCGGAGCGAACCGCATCGAGCATCTGCGCCAGACGGTCGTGACCTTTGTGCAGCAAGCCGAACAACTGCGTCGAGGCCTGCAGCTGGCCTTGAGAGATGCGTTCGTAGACCGATTCCAGTTCATGGGCCAGATCGCCCAGCGGACCGATCTCCACCATCCGCGCCCCGCCCTTGAGTGTGTGCAGGTCGCGCAGCAGGTTTTCCGCTTCGAGGTGGTTGGCGGGCTCGGCCTGCCAGCGCAGAAGCGCAGCGCCGGCACTTTCGACGATGTCCAGGCCTTCTTCGATGAAGATACTCAACAACTCGCCGTCGTCGGCGTCCTCGGCCTCGCTGTCAGCGTCCGACTCGCTCAACCAGCGCCGCTGAGTCTGTTCAATCGGTTCTTCGTCGCCAGCGTTGGCAACCCCGCTGCCAAGCCGGGCGAGATCGATCATCGCCCCGCCGTCGCGCTGCACCACGCCCATGGCGTGCGGGTCCAGAGACCCCTCCAGCAATGTGCGCAGGGCCCGCACGTGGATGGGCTGCGCCTTGACCTCCTGGCCTGCGGCCAATTGGTCGAGCATGCCGATCATGGCTTCCTGGGCCTGCTCGGCTTCCTGGAAAAAGCCGGGACTGACGCTCAGGCTGCTTTCTTCGACCGCACCGTAGAGGTCGAGCAAGGCCTCGCACAGCTCGTCGAGCGCTTGCACATCGGTCAATTGCGCCTGTTCGCCCAGCAGCGTCAGTTGGTCGAGCAGAATCGGCAACTCCTGACGGCTGTCCGGGTGCTGCTGCCAGCGCTGCAGCAGACGCTCGGCATCCAGGAGGATATCCATGCCCTCGTCCAGCAGCCGCTCGATCAGTTGCGGCGCCTGGACCTGCCGGGCATCACCTTGCGCCTGCACGCCCTGCAGGCGCTCGGCGGTGCATTCCTGCACGCTTCGGATCAATTCGGCGGCGCCAGGGATGGGTGTCAAGGGCTGCGCGGGCAACTGCAGCAGCTTCTGCCGCATCAGATAGTGGGCGTCGCCCAGCAGGCTCAATTCCTGGCCCTGGAACGGCAGCCGATGGGCACGCAGCTCGCGGGCCATGACGTCGAACGCGGTGGCCAGCTCGGCCAACGGCGTGACCCCGGCCACCAGCGCGCTGCCCTTGAGCGTATGCAGGGCCCGCTGCAACTCATCGGTGACCGCGACATCGTTGCCCTGCTCGTCCAGCGCAAGAAACCGCTCGACACCGCTCAGGTGGCTCAGGGCTTCACTGTGAAAGATCTCCAGCAGTTGCGTATCCAGCGGCTCGGGCTCCAGGCCCCGCTTGGTTGCTGGCGTGGCAAGTGGCTCGGCTTGCGGAGCCGTCATTGCCAACGCCGTCTCAGCCACTTCCAACACAGCCTCATGGGCCAGTTGCGGTGCCTCGCTGGTGCGTTGCAGATAGTCCTCGACGGCCGCTAGGCCGGTCACGACCCGTTCCCAGGAAGCCTGCGGGCCGGCCAGCAGGCTGTCTTGAACGGCCTGGTTGCAGGCTTGCAGCACGGCAGCCGCCCGGGGCAGCGCCAGCATGACCAGGGCGCCGCGCAACTGCGTCAGCAGCGGGGCCAGTGTCCGCAGGCGTGGCAGATCCCATTGCCCGTCGGTGGAGTCGGTCAGGACGTCCCTGGCCTCCTGCAGCCCGAAGCGAATTTCGCGCATCACCACCTGGCGAATCTGCGTCAGGTCGGTGCTGGACGCCTGCGGCTCGTCGCGGCCGGGCGCATCGCTGGGGCCGGCCATTCCGGCCAGTGTGGACTCGACATAGAGCAGGGCTCCGGCGACGTCCATCAACACCGCATCGTTGGGTTCGCGCGTGCCCTGCACCAGACCCTGAATGACTGCCAACTGATCGATGATCACCTTGCGAGGCTGACCGAAACCCAGCACCGCCAAGGCGTCGGCAATCTGCCGCAAAGGTGCCATCAGGGCGTTCAGTTCCTGGGTGTACTCGCGCCCGCCGCGCACGAACAGGTCCAGCTGCGACTTGACCTTGAGCAACTCCTCGCACAAGGCCGGGAGTACGTATTCGTGCCGTTCAGCCATGATCACTCCGGGTTCGCATCGGGGCTGGGCGCAGGCAGGGTGAAGCCGGACACCGAACGGCGCATCTCGCTGGCCATCTGCGCCAGGTTGCCAATGCTTTCAGCCGTGGCACTGGAGCCTGAGGACGTCTGCTCGGTGATCTGCTGGATCACCGACATGGTGTGCGAGATCTGCCCTGCCGAACTGGTCTGCTGCTGGGCCGCGCTGGAAATGATCTGGATCAGCTCGGCCAGATCCTGGGATACGCCTTCGATCTCTTCCAGGGCAATGCCAGCATCGTGGGCCAGGCGCGCACCGCGCACCACCTCGAAGGTGGTCTGTTCCATGGAAGTGACCGCCTCATTGGTGTCGGCCTGGATCGCCCGCACCAGCGTCTCGATCTGCCGGGTCGCGGAGGACGAGCGCTCGGCCAGGCGCTGCACTTCATCCGCCACCACAGCAAAACCACGACCGGCCTCGCCCGCCATGGAAGCCTGGATCGCCGCGTTCAGGGCGAGAATGCTGGTCTGGTCGGCAATGTCGTCGATCAGGCTGACGATGTGACCGATCTCCTGGGACGATTCACCCAGCCGTTTGATGCGCTTGGCCGTGTCCTGAATCTGCTCGCGAATGTTGTCCATGCCCTGGATGGTGTTGTTCACCACCTCGCTGCCCTTGTTGGCGATGGTCACCGAACGGTCGGCGACCTTGGCCGATTCCCAGGCGTTGGTCGACACCCGGTCGATCGACTGGGCCATGTCGCTGATCGCCACCGACGCGTCGCTGATCTGCTGCGCCTGATGCCCCGACGCACGTGCCAGTTGGTGGGCAGTGGCCTGGGTGTCCTGGACGGCAGTCGCCACTTCTTCGGCGGTCAGGTTGATGGTGGCGACCAAGTCGCGCAGCTGGTCGATGGAGTGATTGATCGAGTCGGCAATGGCACCGGTGAATTCTTCGGTGACCGAGGCGGTCACGGTCAGGTCGCCATCGGCCAACCCGCCGATCTCGTCGAGCAGACGCATGATCGCGGCCTGGTTGCGCTCGCTTTTCTCGGCCGTTTGACGCAGTTGCCGCTTGGTTTCACGCACCATCACCAGCGCGATCAGAATGATCGAAGCCAGCGCCAACAGGCCGAGGATATAGCCTCCGACCGTGCCGGCAGAACGGCCGTTGGCCAGGTTCTCGAAGCCGCTGGCCAGGCGCGAGGCTTCTTCGAGCAGGGTCTGCGACTGGTTGAAAATGTTGCTGGCCGAAGCCCGTACCTGAAACAGTTCGGGCGAGGTTTCCAGGATCTCGTCGACGCTGCCCGAGACGAACTGGAACAGCTCGGCGATCTCCCGCAAGCGGGCACGCGCTTCCGGGTCCTGCACCTGGGTCACCCGGATCAGAGCATTGCCGTCAAGCATGCCGCCCAGCACTTGACCGAAGCGGTTGGCGTCGCGACCAAAGCTCTCCGCTGCCTGGGCCGCGCTTTCATCGCCGGACAGCACCGTATTGACGGCGCCCAGAATGCGCTCGGCCAGCAGCGACTGACGTTGCGCCACGGCCACCTGGCTGGCAGGTGCTGCCCCGCGCAGCAGGGTATCGACGACCTTGTCGTATTCGACCTGCAGCTGCGGCACCGTTTCGGCCAGGGTCGCGGCCACCTGGTGCAGCGACAACACGGTCTGTTCGCTGGCCAGGATGGCATCGGCATTCTGTCGCAACTCGTCCCAGTCACGCTGCACCAGGCGCATCTGCTCACGCATCGCCGCGGGGGCTGCAGGCAGCCCGGTGGCGCTGTCGCCTTCCTTGAGAAAGCCCCAGCGCCGCTCGAAATCGTTGCGCGCATCCGCCAGCAGCTTGAACGCTGCGGTCTTGCCGGCGGCGGCCTCGGTGGCGTTCTTGGCGATGCGCTGAGACAACACGCGCAACTCGCCAGCATGGCCGATGTACTGCTTGTCGTAGGTGGACTGGGTGTTGAGGTAGGTGAAGTTGGCGAACAACAACACGATGAAGATCACCAGGGCCACGAACAGACCGATGATCTGCGCACCGGCTCGGGAGCCCAGCAGGGAATTGCCTGGCCAGCGCTTGATCATCGCGCGGGCCTGCGCATGAAGAACTCGGTGCAAAAGATGGAGATACGCATAGGCATGGTCAGAGTGCTACATCCAGAAAAACGCGGGCTTGTACCAGGCGGTCCGGGCTGAACACGCACCAGCGGTGTTCACGCACGAAGTGCCCTTGCAGGAACGGCACGGCCGCAGGGAGTGCCGTGTCAGGCACTGAAGGCTCGTGGCTGGCCGAACCGAAGTGCTGCAGGCCGGCCACTTCGTCCACCAGCAGGCCGACGAAGATGTCCGCGCGGTCCACCACCAATACCCGGTGCTGCTTGCGCTGCGGCGACAGGGCATGGCCAAAGAAGCCGCCCAGGTCGATGACCGGCAGCAGGCGCCCACGCAGATTCGACACACCCACGACCCAAGGCCTGACGCCCGGTAGGCGGGTACTGCGGGGTTCGGGCAGCACTTCGGCGACCTCGCCCATCGGCGCGACGTACCAGTGCCCGGCCAGGCGAAAGCCAATGCCGCTCCACGTCTGCAGACGCAGTTCCTGAGAAGGCAATTCGGCGGCCAGCAAACGGCAGCGCTGGTCGATATCCAGCAGCAGGTCGAATGCGGTGCGTGACTCCAGCATCGGCGCGGGTCAACCGGCCAGTACGGTGTTCAACGTCTGGATCAGGGTCTCCTCATCCACCGGCTTGGTCAGGTAGCCCTTGGCGCCCTGGCGGGTGCCCCAGACCTTATCGGTTTCCTGATCCTTGGTAGTGATCATGATCACCGGAATGCCCACGGTTTCTTCATCCTTATGCAACTGGCGTGTCGCCTGGAAGCCGTTCAGGCCCGGCATGACGATATCCATCAGGACCGCGTCGGGCTTTTCCTGCCGGGCCAGGGCCACGCCATCGGCACCGTTCTGAGCCTTGAGCACTTCATGACCGTGCTTTTCCAGCATGCCGGTGAGTTTGTAGGTTTCCGTCTGCGAATCATCGACGATCAGGATTCGAGCCATGCTGTTCCCCATGCGGTGAAGACCCTGGCACGCGCCAGGGCCGGACATCGTTCGCTACGCGGCGAAACCCGGCACATGGGCACGGATCGCGGCGAGCAGTTCTTGCTTGCTGAAAGGCTTGGTCAGAAATTGATCCGAGCCTGCGGTGCGGCCGCAGGCCTTGTCGAACAGGCCATCACGCGACGACAACATCACGACCGGAATCGCACTGAAGTCACTGTTGCTCTTGAGCAGTGTGCAGGTCTGGTAGCCATCCAGGCGCGGCATCATGACATCGATGAAGATGATATCGGGACGCTCGTCGACGATCTTGGCCAAGGCGTCGAAACCATCGAGGGCCGTGATCACCTGGCAGCCTGCCTGTTCGAGCAACAGCTCGGCGGTGCGACGAATCGTCTTGGAGTCGTCGATCACCATGATCTT
This sequence comes from Pseudomonas sp. PS01301, assembly GCF_029960215.1. Taxonomy (NCBI): domain Bacteria; kingdom Pseudomonadati; phylum Pseudomonadota; class Gammaproteobacteria; order Pseudomonadales; family Pseudomonadaceae; genus Pseudomonas; species Pseudomonas sp. PS01301. The sequence goes on from NZ_JASCPM010000040.1 coordinate 28,524, forward strand.
GAAGGCGTCAGGCGTTTTCATGGAGGCTCTGGTGTGCGATTTTTCAGATGGGCCCGTTCGCGGGCAGACGACTCGCGAAAGGGCCATCCGGCCAATAGAGATGCCCGAGCCTTTTTAGCACACTCTCCCACGGCGTTCCATGGCCGCTGCCCCTTGACCTGCGGGCCACGCGGCGCCACCCTGACGCCACTTTCCAAGACCCATTCGCAAGCGGCACGTCCCGCGTACAGGAGCTACCCCATGAGCGTTCGCCTCGGCATTGTCATGGACCCGATCGCCAACATCTCCTACAAGAAGGACAGCTCGCTGGCCATGCTGCTGGCCGCACAGGCGCGTGGCTGGTCGCTGTTCCACATGGAAATCCAGGACCTGTATCAAGGCCGGGGCCAGGCCCGCGCCCGGATGCGTCCGCTCAAGGTCTTCGCCGATCCGCAGCACTGGTTCGAGTTCGAGTCGGAATTCGACGCACCGCTGGCCGATCTCGACGTCATCCTGATGCGCAAGGACCCACCCTTCGATCTCGAATTCGTCTACAGCACCTACCTGCTCGAACAAGCCGAAGCCGCTGGCGTGCTGGTGGTGAACAAGCCGCAGAGCCTGCGCGACTGCAATGAGAAGATGTTCGCCACGCTGTTCCCGCAACTGACTCCGCCCACGCTGGTCAGCCGCCGCGCCGACATCCTGCGCGAGTTCGCTGCCGAGCATGGCGACGTCATTCTCAAGCCGCTGGACGGCATGGGCGGCACCTCGATCTTCCGCCATCGGGTGGGCGACCCGAACCTGTCGGTGATCCTCGAAACCCTGACGGCCATGGGCACCCAACAGATCATGGCGCAGCGCTACCTGCCGGCGATCAAGGACGGTGACAAGCGCATCCTGATGATCGACGGCGAGCCGGTGCCGTACTGCCTGGCGCGCATTCCGGCCAGCGGTGAAACCCGCGGCAACCTGGCCGCCGGTGGTCGCGGCGAAGCGCGCCCGCTGAGCGACAAGGACCGCTGGATTGCCGAACAGGTCGGTCCGTCGCTGCGCGCCAGGGGCCTGCTGTTCGTCGGCCTGGACGTGATCGGTGAGCACCTGACCGAAATCAACGTCACCAGCCCCACCTGCATTCGCGAAATCGACGCGGCTTTCGGCACCGATATCGGTGGCCAATTGATGGAAGCCATCGATCGCAAGCTCAAGGCACGCTGACCCTACGTCCCTGCTACGGGTTATGATGCACGCCCTTTCAGTTGCCGGGCGCGCATCGTCGCCCGGGTTGCATGCCTGCCGGATTCTTCATGACGCTGCCCGCCGACCTCCCTGCTGAACTGACCCGCATCGGTGCTCGCCCTGCGGATCGGCTGGGTTTTACCCTGTTTCTTGCGGCATTGCTGCACGTCGCCCTGATCGCCGGGGTGGGCTTCGGCATCCAGCCACCGACCCAGATCAGCAAGACGCTGGAAGTGACCCTGGCACCGCTCAAGAGCCAGACCGCGCCCAAGGACGCGGACTTTCTGGCCCAGGACAACCAACAGGGCAGCGGCACCCTGGACAAGAAGGCGGTGCCCAAGACCACCGAAGTGGCGCCCTTCCAGGACGACAAGATCAACAAGGTGACGCCACCGCCCGCGCCCAAGCCGGTCACTCAGCCCGAGCCTGCGCCGGTCAAGAAGGCCATCGCCACCACGGCGCCCAAGCCCGTGAAGACCGAGGCGCGACCGCCGCCGGTCAAGCCCGAGCCCAAGCCCAAGGCCGCCACCCCCGAATTCGACAGCTCGCAGCTGTCCAGCGAGATCGCCAGCCTGGAAGCCGAGCTGTCCCATGAACAGCAGGCCTACGCCAAGCGCCCGCGCATCCACCGCTTGAGTGCGGCCTCGACCATGCGCGACAAGGGCGCCTGGTACAAGGACGACTGGCGCAAGAAGGTCGAACGCATCGGCAACCTCAATTACCCAGACGAAGCGCGGCGCCAGCAGATCTATGGCAGTCTGCGCCTGATGGTCTCGATCAACAGCGACGGGTCGCTCTACGAGGTGCTGGTGCTGGAGTCGTCCGGCCAGCCGCTGCTCGACCAGGCCGCTCAGCGCATCGTGCGTCTGGCTGCGCCGTTCGCACCGTTTACCGGCGATCTGGCCGACGTCGATCGCCTGGAGATCATCCGTACCTGGCGCTTCGCCAAGGGCGACCGTCTGCAAAGCAACTGAAGCGGATGAAACTGTACCCCCACGCTTGTCAGGCCGACGAGGCAACGCCACACTACAAAGTATGAAAAACCTCGAAACCAGCTACCTCAGGAACCAGTTCCTGATCGCCATGCCACACATGGCGGACCCCAATTTCGCCCATACCTTGACCTACATCGTCGAGCACACGCCCAATGGCGCGATGGGCCTGGTGGTGAATCGCCTGCAGGACCTGAACCTGGCGGACATACTCGAGCAACTGCGACCGGAAACCGAACCCGCAGCCTCCTGCCAACAGGTACCGATCTACAATGGCGGACCGGTGCAGACCGACCGCGGTTTCGTCCTGCACCCCAGCGGCCCGGTGTTCCAGGCCACGGTGGACCTGGGTGAAGTTTCGCTGTCCACTTCCCAGGACATCCTGTTCGCCATCGCCGACGGCGAAGGCCCCACGCAAAGCCTGATCACCCTGGGTTACGCGGGCTGGGAAGCCGGCCAGCTGGAGGCCGAGCTCGCCGACAACGCCTGGCTGACCTGTCCGTTCGACCCCGACATCCTGTTCAATACCGACAGCGAACAGCGCCTTGGCGCCGCGGCGGCACGCCTGGGCATCAATCTCAGCCTGCTCACCAGCCAGGCGGGACACGCCTGATGGCCGCCCCCAGACTGCTGCTCGGCGTCGACTACGGCACCAAGCAGATCGGCTTCGCGGTGGGCCAGATGATCACCGGCCAGGCGCGCGAACTGTGCACCCTGAAAGCCCAGAACGGGGTGCCTGACTGGACCCGTGTCGAAGCGCTGATCAAGGAGTGGCAGCCGGACGCCATCGTCGTCGGCCTGCCGTTGAACATGGACGGCAGCCCCAGCGAAATGAGCGAGCGCGCGGAAAAGTTCGCCCGCCGCCTGAACGGCCGCTTCAACATCCCGGTGCACACCCACGACGAACGCCTGACCACCTTCGAAGCCAAGGGCGAACGCATGGCCCGCGGTGGCCAGCGTGGCAGCTACCGTGACGACCCGGTCGATGCCATCGCCGCCAAGTTGCTGTTGCAAGGCTGGCTGGAGGCCAACGCGCTGGGTGACAACGCCTGAAGATGACAGCCGCCGTACCCCAGCCCCCTGTAGCAGCGGCGCAAGCCGCGTCCGGCCCCGACGCATTTTTCCAGATACACCGCCCGTCCGGCCTCGACGCATTCTTCCAGATACACCGCACGACCGCCGACGCGGCTCGCGCCGCTGCTACAGGTGCGGTGCAAGCCGCGCCACGTTGCACCCCTCTCTTCGGACGATCTCAACCACAGGAGCACACATGAGCCTTCCCAACCCGGCCGAGCTGATCGGCGCGATGGCAGTCGACCTCAAGGCCCATCTGGCCAGGCGCTCCATTGCCGAGCCACGCTACATCGGCATTCACAGCGGCGGTGTGTGGGTCGCTCAAGCGTTGCTGCAGGCCATGGACAGCGAAGCACCGCTGGGCACCCTGGACGTATCGTTCTACCGCGACGACTTCAGCCAGAACGGCCTGCACCCACAGGTGCGCCCCTCGGCCCTGCCCTTCGAGATCGAGGGCCAGCATCTGGTGCTGATCGATGACGTGCTGATGAGCGGCCGCACCGTCCGCGCAGCCCTCAACGAGCTGTTCGACTACGGGCGCCCCGCCAGCGTGACCTTGGTCTGCCTGCTCGACCTGGACGCCGGCGAACTACCGATTCGTCCCGACATCGTCGGCGCCACCCTGTCACTCGCCGCCCATGAGCGGGTAAAATTGCTCGGCCCGTCCCCGCTCGCCCTCGAGCGCCAGGACCTCGCTTCCGCCTCCAGCCTTTAAGAGCCCCCGCCATGACGCCTATCGACGCCAAGCGCCCGCTGCAGCTCAATGACCAGGGCCAGCTACGCCATTTTCTTTCCCTCGACGGCTTGTCCCGCGAACTGCTGACCGAAGTGCTCGACACGGCCGACTCGTTTCTGGAAGTCGGCGCGCGCGCGGTCAAGAAAGTCCCGCTGCTGCGCGGCAAGACCGTGTGCAACGTGTTCTTCGAGAACTCCACGCGCACCCGAACCACCTTCGAACTGGCCGCCCAGCGCCTGTCGGCCGACGTGATCACCCTGAACGTGTCGACCTCCTCGACCAGCAAGGGTGAAACCCTGTTCGACACCCTGCGCAACCTCGAAGCGATGGCCGCCGACATGTTCGTCGTGCGCCACGCCGACTCCGGAGCCGCGCATTTCATCGCCGAGCACGTCAGCCCGGAAGTGGCGATCATCAACGGTGGTGACGGCCGCCACGCCCACCCGACCCAGGGCATGCTCGACATGCTCACGATTCGTCGGCACAAGGGCGGCTTCGAGAACCTGTCGGTAGCGATCGTTGGTGACATCCTGCATTCGCGCGTGGCCCGCTCGAACATGATCGCGCTCAAGACCCTGGGCTGCCGGGACATCCGCGTGATCGGACCGAAGACGCTGCTGCCCGTGGGCGTCGAGCAATATGGCGTCAAGGTGTTCACCGACCTGGAACAGGGCCTCAAGAACGTCGACGTGGTGATCATGCTGCGTCTGCAGCGTGAGCGCATGAGCGGCGGCCTGCTGCCCAGCGAAGGCGAGTTCTATCGGCTCTACGGCTTGACCACCGCACGCCTGGCTGGCGCCAAGCCCGATGCCATCGTCATGCACCCCGGACCGATCAACCGCGGCGTCGAGATCGAATCGGCCGTCGCCGACGGCCCCCATTCGGTAATTCTCAATCAAGTCACCTACGGCATCGCGGTCCGCATGGCGGTGCTGTCGATGGCCATGAGCGGGCAGACAGCCCAGCGTCAATTCGAGCAGGAGAACGCCCAGTGAGCCTCAGTATTCTTGGCGCCCGGGTGATCGACCCGGCCAGCGGCCTGGACCAGATCAGCGACCTGCACATCAGCCAGGGCCGGATCGTGGCGATCGGCGACGCACCCGCCGATTTCACCGCCAGCCAGCGCGTGGACGCCACTGGCCTGGTCGCCGCCCCCGGCCTGGTCGACCTCAGCGTGTCGCTGCGCGAGCCCGGCTACAGCCGCAAGGGCACCATCGCCAGCGAAACCCGTGCCGCCGCGGCCGGTGGTGTCACCAGCCTATGCTGCCCGCCGCTGACCAAACCGATTCTGGATACCTCGGCGGTGGCCGAACTGATCCTGGATCGCGCCCGCGAAGCCGGCCATGCCAAGGTGTTCCCGATCGGCGCCTTGAGCAAGGGTCTGGAAGGGGAGCAACTGGCCGAGCTGATTGCCCTGCGCGATGCCGGCTGCATCGCCTTTGGCAACGGCCTGAACAGCTTCGGCAACAATCGCACGCTGTGCCGCGCGCTGGAATATGCCGCCACCTTCGACCTGACGGTGATCTTCCATTCTCAGGACCGTGATCTGTCTGCGGGCGGGCTCGCCCACGACGGGCCGACCGCTGCCTTTCTGGGCCTGGCGGGCATTCCCGCCACCGCGGAAACCGTCGCCCTGGCGCGCGACCTGCTGCTGGTCGAGCAGAGCGGCGTGCGCGCGCACTTCAGCCAGCTGACCACCGCCCGCGGCGTGGAGCTGATCGAACAGGCGCAGGCACGCGGGCTGCCGGTCACGGCTGACGTGGCGCTGTACCAGTTGATTCTGACCGACGAAGCGCTGACCGGATTTTCCAGCCTGTACCACGTGCAACCGCCACTGCGATCCGTAGCGGATCGCGAAGGCCTGCGCGCGGCGGTGAAGAAGGGCGTGGTGCAGGCGATTGCCAGCCACCATCAGCCTCACGATCGCGACGCCAAGCTGGCGCCATTCGGTGCGACCGAGCCGGGCATCAGCAGCGTGCAACTGTTGTTGCCCTTGGCACTGACGCTGGTACAGGACGGCCTGCTCGACCTGCCGACCCTGCTGGCGCGCCTGGGTCAAGGCCCGGCCGACGCCATGCGGCTACCGGCAGGGCGCCTGCAAGTGGGCGCGGCGGCGGATCTGGTGCTGTTCGATGAAAACGTCTCGACGGTGGCCGGTGAGCGCTGGCTGTCCAAGGGCGCCAACTGCCCGTTCCTCGGTCACACCTTGCCGGGTGCCGTGCGTTACACCCTGGTGGACGGGCATATCAGCTTCAGTCACTGATACCACAGCGCACCCTTCGCGGGCAGGGCGGCGTACCCTGTGGGAGCGGGCTCTGCCCGCGAAGGCCTCACCGCAATCTATCTGCTGGATCACAAACAAGCCCCATGGCCTGGCACCAGCTACCGACGCTGCGCGTTCTTCATCGACACCTGATCATTCAGGGTCCAGAAGTCATACAGCACCCCCACCAGAAACAATCCCCCGGTCAGCAGGTAGATCACACCCGTGATCCACTTGCCTTGGTACATGCGGTGCACACCGAACAAACCGAGGAACGTCAGCAACACCCACGCCACGTTGTAGTTGGTATCGCCGCTGTGAAAGCGCATGTCGGCCTGCCGGTCCATGGCCGGGATCAGGAACAGGTCGATGATCCAGCCGATACCGAACAGGCCCAGGGTGAAGAACCAGATCGTTCCGGTGACCGGCTTGCCGTAATAGAAGCGATGAGCGCCGGTGAAGCCCAAAATCCACAGCAGATAGCCCATGATCTTGCTGTGGGTATCATGGATCCGATAGGTGTTCATTCTCGATGCAAGTCCTCTGATATAAAAATTTTCTAAACAAATTTGTGACTTTTTTGTCCCGTCCCGACGTATGGCATTTCTGTGACCGACATCGGCTGAACCCTTGCAGCACCTGACTTGCGTGCCGCACAAAAGACAATTCTGCGCCGAAATGGTGCCATTTGCGACCTTCGAGCCTTGACCAGCGGATTAAAAACCCTACAAAAAGCTGTTATAAAGTCGCGCGCCTACCCATATGAGCCCTGCCGAATGCGTCCATTTTTCAAGACATGGCTGACCATCTGCCTATTATTGCCCCTGGCCGCCCACGCCACCAATCGTGAGCAACGACTTCCCGCTGGCTTCAATGGCTACACCGCCAAGCCCGCTTCCGAACAATCGCAACGTGCGCCACGCATCGTCGTGACCCGCCCCGCCGGTAACAACCAGGCCCTGGCCAAGGTCACCACCGTCAAGGTTGGCACCTCGGCCTCCAGGCAGAGCAGCGATGTACTCAGCCGCGCCGTCAACGTGCTCGGCACGCCCTATCGCTGGGGCGGCAGCAGCCCGAGCAAGGGTTTCGACTGCAGCGGTCTGGTCAAGTATGCCTTCAACGATGTGAAGGCCGTCGACTTGCCACGCACGTCCAACGCCATGGCCGCTGGCCACGGCATCAAGGTCGAGCGCAAGGACCTGAAGCCGGGTGACCTGGTGTTCTTCAACATCAAGAGCCGCAAGGTTAACCACGTTGCCATCTACCTGGGCAACGACCGCTTCATCCACGCCCCGCGCCGCGGCAAGGCCGTGACCATCGACACCTTGAAGAAGCCGTACTGGAACACCCACTACGCCGTCGCCAAGCGCGTCCTGCCCAAGGAACCTGCGCTGCGTATCGTGCAACGCTGATCAGAAGTTGTCCGGCGACTTGGCCTTTTCACGGGCCGAGTCGCGGCTGATGACACCTTGGGCGAGCAGGTTCTTCAGGCACATGTCCAACGTCTGCATGCCCAGCGACCCGCCCGTCTGAATCGATGAGTACATCTGCGCGACCTTGTCTTCGCGGATGAGGTTACGAATCGCCGGCGTACCGATCATGATTTCATGCGCCGCCACCCGCCCGCCGCCGATCTTCTTCAGCAAGGTCTGGGAAATCACCGCCTGCAGCGATTCGGACAGCATCGAACGCACCATCGACTTCTCTTCCGCCGGGAACACGTCGACCACCCGGTCGATGGTCTTCGCCGCCGACGTGGTGTGCAGCGTGCCGAACACCAGGTGCCCGGTCTCGGCCGCGGTCAAGGCCAGGCGTATGGTTTCCAGGTCACGCATCTCGCCTACCAGGATCACGTCCGGGTCTTCGCGCAGCGCCGAGCGCAAGGCGTGGGAGAAGCCCAGGGTGTCGCGATGCACCTCACGCTGGTTGACCAGGCACTTCTTCGACTCGTGGACGAATTCGATCGGATCCTCAACGGTCAGGATATGGTGGTGCTTGTTGCTGTTGAGGTAGTCAATCATGGCAGCCAGAGTGGTCGACTTGCCCGAACCGGTCGGCCCGGTGACCAGCACCAGCCCGCGCGGCACTTCGGTAATTTTGCGAAACACATCTCCCATGCCCAGGTCGTCCATGCTCAGCACCTTGGACGGAATGGTCCGGAATACCGCACCGGCGCCGCGGTTCTGGTTGAACGCGTTGACCCGAAAGCGCGCCACACCCGGCACCTCGAAGGAGAAGTCAGTCTCCAGGAACTCCTCGAAGTCCTTGCGCTGCTTGTCGTTCATGATGTCGTAGATCAGCGCCTGGACCTGTTTGTCGTCCAGCGCCGGCAAGTTGATGCGGCGCACGTCGCCATCCACCCGAATCATCGGCGGCAGGCCTGCGGACAGGTGCAGATCGGATGCGCCTTGTTTCGCACTGAAGGCCAACAGCTCGGTAATGTCCATGAGACTCCCCAAATACAGACAAGCAGGTAGAATGCCGCAGACCTGAAACCCGCCGGCACGAATTCAATGTCCACGATAGCAGACAACATTTCGCAAGTGAGTGCCCGAATCGCAGCCGCTGCCCGGCAGGCGCAGCGGGAGCCGAGCCAAGTCGGCCTGCTCGCGGTCAGCAAGACCAAACCGGCCACGGCCATCCGCGAGGCATTCGCTGCAGGTGTCCGCGATTTCGGCGAAAACTACCTGCAGGAAGCGCTGAGCAAGCAGGAAGAACTTGTCGACCTGCCCTTGATCTGGCATTTCATCGGCCCCATTCAGTCGAACAAGACGCGAGCCATCACCGAACACTTCGCCTGGGTACATTCCGTGGACCGCCTCAAGATCGCCCAACGGCTCAGCGAGCAGCGCCCGAGCACGCTGGCGCCGCTCAACGTCTGCATTCAGGTCAACGTCAGCGGCGAGGCCAGCAAGTCCGGTTGCGCGCCCGACGATGTGCACGCCTTGGCCACGGCCATTGCAGCGCTGCCGAACCTGCACCTGCGTGGTCTGATGGCGATTCCGGAACCCACCGATGATCCGGCGGCGCAGAACGCTGCCTTTGCCCACGTTCGCGCGCTGCAACACGACCTGCAATTGCCGCTGGATACGTTATCCATGGGCATGAGCCACGACCTTGAGGCTGCCGTCGCCCAGGGCGCCACCTGGGTGCGCATCGGCACGGCATTGTTCGGCGCCCGCGACTACGGCCAGCACACTCCACCAGCGGACACGAGCGTGGCCCCTTCACCTTTCACCAAGGATCCTTCATGAGCAAGACTCGTATTGCCTTCATCGGCGCCGGCAACATGGCCGCCAGCCTGATCGGCGGCCTGCGTGCGCAGGGTGTCGAAGCCAGCCACATCCGCGCCAGCGATCGCGGCGCCGAGCAGCGTGACAAGGTCGCGGCCGAACACGGCATCGACGTGTTCGCCGACAACGCCCAGGCGATCGAAGGGGTCGACGTCGTGGTGCTGGCGGTCAAGCCGCAGGGCATGAAAGAGGTCTGCCAGGCACTGGCGCCCAGCCTCGCACCCGGTCAACTGGTGGTCTCGATTGCCGCTGGCATCAACTGCGCCAGCCTGCAACGCTGGCTCGGCGAGCAACAGCCGATCGTGCGCTGCATGCCCAATACACCCTCACTGCTGCGCCAGGGCACCAGCGGCCTGTACGCCACCGCCGACGTCAACGCCGAACAACGCCAACAGGCCGAAGACCTGCTGGGCGCCGTCGGCCTGGCCTTGTGGCTGGACGAAGAACAGCAGTTGGATGCCGTCACCGCCGTGTCCGGCAGCGGCCCGGCGTACTTCTTCCTGCTGATCGAGGCCATGACCGCCGCCGGGGAAAAACTCGGCCTGCCCCACGAGACGGCAGCCCGGCTGACCTTGCAGACCGCGCTGGGCGCCGCACACATGGCGGTTGCCAGCGATGTCGACGCCGCCGAGCTGCGCCGTCGCGTCACTTCACCCGCCGGCACCACCGAGGCGGCCATTCAGTCATTCCAGTCCGAGGGTTTTGAAACCCTGGTGCAGAACGCCCTGAACGCCGCCGCCCGGCGCTCGGCCGAACTGGCCGAACAGCTGGGTCAATAAGGAGCTTTCATGTACGGTCTAAATACCGCGGCAATCTATGTCGTGCAAACCCTGGGCAGTCTGTACCTGCTGATCATGCTGCTGCGCTTCGTGCTGCAACTGGTGCGTGCCGACTTCTACAACCCGCTCAGCCAGTTCATCGTGCGCGCCACGCAGCCGCTGCTCAAACCTGTGCGGCGCATCATTCCCAGCCTGTTCGGGCTGGACATGTCCTCACTGCTGCTGGCCATCGTCATCCAGATGATCATCATGGCGCTGACCCTGCTGCTGGCCTACGGCACCACGGGCAACCCCCTTCAGTTGCTGGTGTGGGCGATCATCGGGGTGACGGCGCTGTTCCTGAAGATCTTCTTCTTCGCCATGATCATCAGCGTGATCCTCTCCTGGGTCGCGCCGCAGAGCCACAACCCCGGCGCCGAGCTGGTCAACCAGATCTGCGAACCGGCGCTGGCGCCGTTCCGGCGCATCGTGCCCAACCTGGGCGGCCTCGACATCTCGCCGATCCTGGCCTTCATGGTGCTCAAACTGCTGGACATGCTGGTCATCAACAACCTGGCCATGACCACCGGCATGCCGCAGATTCTGCGCCTGCTGATCTGACCGCTGCACGCCAGCTGCGCCAGCGCTCCTACGAGCGCTGGCGCAGCTGGCAAGCCTGCCTGCACACTCGCCTGTACCCCCGCCAAGCGCTGCTTGCCCCTCTGCCCTGCGCTCTTTAGACTTACGCCTCATTCAAGCGTGAGCAGGGTCGATGTCCACTGTCTTTCCCGATGATTGCGTCGGTCTGGTCGTTCCACAAATTGCCCACTTCAGCGAACCCCTGGCCCTGGCCTGCGGCCGGTCGCTGCCCGCCTACGACCTGATCTACGAGACCTACGGCCAGCTCAATGCCAGCGCCAGCAATGCGGTGCTGATCTGCCACGCGCTGTCGGGCCATCACCATGCAGCCGGTTATCACTCCACCGAAGACCGTAAGCCGGGCTGGTGGGACAGCTGCATCGGCCCCGGCAAGCCCATCGACACCAACCGCTTCTTCGTGGTCAGCCTGAACAACCTCGGCGGCTGCAACGGTTCCACCGGCCCCAGCAGCATCGATCCCGAGACCGGCAAGCCGTTCGGCGCCGATTTCCCGGTCTTGACCGTGGAAGACTGGGTACACAGCCAGGCCTGTCTGGCGGACGCGCTGGGAATCGCCCAGTGGGCGGCGGTGGTCGGTGGCAGTCTGGGCGGCATGCAGGCGCTGCAGTGGACCATCACCTACCCCGACCGCGTCCGCCACTGCCTGGCGATCGCTTCGGCGCCCAAGCTCAGCGCGCAGAACATCGCCTTCAACGAAGTGGCCCGCCAGGCCATCCTGTCCGACCCCGAATTCCATGGCGGCGATTTCCAGGCCCGTGGCGTGATTCCCAAACGCGGCCTGATGCTCGCGCGCATGGTCGGGCACATCACCTACCTGTCAGACGATTCGATGGGCGAGAAATTCGGCCGTGGCCTGAAGAGCGAGAAGCTCAACTACGACTTCCACAGCGTCGAGTTCCAGGTTGAAAGCTACCTGCGCTATCAGGGCGAGGAGTTTTCCGGTCGGTTCGACGCCAACACCTACCTGCTGATGACCAAGGCGCTGGACTACTTCGACCCGGCCGCTGCCCATGGCGATGACCTGGCCGCGACCTTTGCCAACGTCAAGGCCAAGTTCTGCGTGATGTCGTTCACCACCGACTGGCGCTTCTCGCCGGCCCGCTCGCGCGAACTGGTGGATGCATTGATGGCCGCCAAGAAAGACGTCTGCTACCTGGAAATCGATGCACCACAGGGCCACGACGCCTTTCTGATCCCCATTCCACGGTATCTGCAGGCGTTCAGCAGCTACATGAACCGCATTGCACTGTGAGGCATCCATGAGAGCTGACCTAGAAATCATCCAGGACTGGATCCCCGCCGGCAGCCGCGTGCTCGACCTGGGCTGCGGCAACGGCGAATTGCTCGCCTGGCTGCGCGACCACAAGCAGGTCACCGGCTACGGCCTGGAAATCGATGCCGACAACATCACCGAGTGCGTGCGCAAGGGCATCAACGTCATCGAGCAGGACCTGGACAAGGGCCTGGGTAACTTCGCCAGCAACAGTTTCGACATCGTGGTCATGACCCAGGCGCTGCAGGCCGTGGAATACCCGGATCGCATTCTCGACGAGATGCTGCGGGTCGGTCGGCAGTGCATCATCACCTTCCCCAACTTCGGTCACTGGCGCTGCCGCTGGTACCTGGCCAGCAAGGGCCACATGCCGGTGTCCGAGTTTTTGCCGTACACCTGGTACAACACGCCGAACATCCACTTCTGCACCTTCGCCGACTTCGAAGCCCTGTGCAGCGAGCGCCGGGCGCAGGTCCTCAATCGCCTGGCGGTGGATCAACAGCACCGGCACGGGTGGGCGAGCAAGATATGGCCTAACCTTCTGGGTGAAATCGGCATCTACCGGGTCAGCAGCCCTGGTCTGCAGGAGCATCGGGTGGCGGTGTAACACTCGACGACCATGGCGCCTTCTTCGCGGGCAGAGCCCCGCTCCCACAGGATCGTGCGCAAAACTCACCTTGTGGGAGCGGGGCCCTGCCCGCGAAGCAGGCGACCCGATTCGTCAGGCCGCCCGCATGAACTGGCTCTTTGAACTCTTCGGAACCCATTCACAACCATGATCAATTTCACTCAACTCGTCCTCGCCAGCCACAACGCCGGCAAGCTCAAGGAACTCCAGGCCATGCTCGGCGGCGCGGTGCAGCTGCGTTCGGTCGGCGAATTCAGCCAGGTCGAGCCTGAGGAAACCGGGCTGTCGTTCGTCGAGAACGCCATCCTCAAGGCCCGCAACGCCGCGCGTCTCTCAGGTTTGCCTGCGCTGGCCGACGATTCCGGCCTGGCCGTGGACCTTCTCGGCGGTGCCCCCGGCATCTATTCGGCGCGCTACGCCGATGGCCAGGGCGATGCCGCCAACAACGCCAAGCTGCTCGATGCCCTGCAGGGCGTCCCGGACGAACAGCGCGGCGCGCAGTTCGTCTGTGTGCTGGCGCTGGTCCGGCATGCCGAGGATCCGTTGCCGATCCTCTGCGAAGGGCTCTGGCACGGCCGCATCCTGCACGCCGCCAGCGGTGCCCATGGGTTTGGCTACGACCCACTGTTCTGGGTGCCCGAACGCAACTGCTCCAGCGCCGAGCTCGACCCCACGCAAAAGAACCAACTGAGTCATCGCGCCCGCGCCATGGCCTTGCTGCGTCAACGCCTGAGCCTGGCATGAACGATTCACTGATCTACCCAGCGGCGCCGCCTCCCAGCCAGGTGCTGACGCAGCTGCCGCCGCTGGCGCTGTACATCCATATCCCCTGGTGCGTGCGCAAATGCCCGTACTGCGACTTCAATTCCCACGCGGCCAGTCCCGTACTGCCGGAAGAGGAATACGTCGACGCACTGCTGGCGGACCTGGATCAGGACCTGGCAGCGGTCTACGGACGGCCACTGAGCTCGATCTTCTTCGGCGGCGGCACGCCCAGCCTGTTCAGTGCTGCGGCATTGGGCCGACTGCTCGCGGGCGTGGAACAACGCATCCCGTTCACGGCGGATATCGAGATCACCCTGGAGGCCAACCCCGGCACGTTCGAACAGGACAAGTTCGTCGCCTATCGCAAGCTGGGGATCAACCGCCTGTCCATCGGCATCCAGAGTTTCCAGCCGAATAAGCTCGAAGCCCTCGGGCGTATCCATACCGGAGACGAAGCGCTGCGCGCCGCTGAAATGGCGCGTCGCGCCGGTTTCGACAACTTCAACCTGGACCTGATGCACGGCCTGCCCGACCAGTCCCTGGAAGAAGCCCTGGACGACCTGCGCCAGGCCATCGCTCTGGCGCCCACGCACCTGTCCTGGTACCAGCTGACCCTGGAGCCCAACACAGTGTTCTGGAACCAGCCGCCCGAGCTCCCCGAGGACGATATCCTCTGGGACATCCAGGAAGCCGGCCAGGCCTTGCTGGCCGAGCATGGCTTCAGCCAATACGAGGTGTCGGCCTATGCCCGGTCGGGCAAGGCCGCGCGTCACAACCTCAACTATTGGAGCTTCGGCGACTTCATCGGCATTGGCGCCGGCGCCCACGGCAAGCTGAGCCACCCCGACGGCCGCATCGTGCGCACCTGGAAAACCCGTCTGCCCAAGGATTACCTGAACCCTGGCAAGCAGTTCAAGGCGGGCGAGAAAACCCTGACTGCCGACGAGTTGCCGTTCGAGTTCCTGATGAACGCGCTGCGCCTCACGCCAGGCGTCGACGCCGAGCTGTTCGCGCAGCGGACCGGCCTGCCCTTGCAGACCCTGGCCGCAGCACGCGCCGAGGCCGAACAAAAAGGCCTTTTACAGGTCGAACCGACGCGTCTGGTCGCCACCGCCCGCGGGCAGTTGTTCCTCAACGACCTGCTGCAATACTTCCTGGTATAAGGATTGTCCTGATGGATTTCGTGCTCGATCTGCTCGCCACCGTGTCACGCTGGGGCCGAGGCAACCTTTCGGAGATTTCCCTGGCCTTGGTAGGCTGCGTGCTGGTGCTGTTCGGCGCCGATGTGAAGGCGTGGGCCGAGGGCCGTCTGGGCTCGCTTTCGGGCGCGCTGCGAGTACCACTGATTGCCCTGATGTGCGTGATCGGCAGTGGCGCGGCATTGATCTATGCCACGCCCTGGGTGCTGAAGGGGTTGAGCCAGTTCAACAACTACAGCCTGACGCCGGTGTTGTTGGTGGTTCTGGTATTGCTGGGAATCGTCGCTGATCGCAAATGATGCGTGAGCCATGCGGGCCTCTTCGCGGGCAGAGCCCGCTCCCACAATAAGCGGGTATTGTGGGAGCGGGCTCTGCC
>NZ_JASCPM010000041.1:0-41977 GCF_029960215.1 Pseudomonas sp. PS01301
GGCTTGCGCCGCTGCTACAGAAGATCGCGGGCCAGGCACACCGCATGTGCATCCGATGCACCACGATCCCTGTAGCAGCGGCGCAAGCCGCGTCGCTCCTCGCCCAAACCCAGCAAAACCGGTAAGTCCCTGTAATCGCGATAAAAAACTTCTAAATAATTCTAAAAATAAGTTTGACACCCTGGCGAGGTCGTCTTAATATGCGCCCCGTCCACACAGCAACACACTGTTTGGGGCTATAGCTCAGCTGGGAGAGCGCTTGCATGGCATGCAAGAGGTCAACGGTTCGATCCCGTTTAGCTCCACCAAATTCCAGGCTTGATGTCGCAGGTTGACAACGAGCCGATCAGTTCCAGACTGATCTTGGTAGAAGGTATGTCCCCTTCGTCTAGTGGCCTAGGACACCGCCCTTTCACGGCGGTAACAGGGGTTCGAGTCCCCTAGGGGACGCCAGTTGTACAGCTACAAAGAGTAAAGAATGCCGAGTGAAGTCGGTATTCCGCCGCAGGGCGATAAATTCGGGGCTATAGCTCAGCTGGGAGAGCGCTTGCATGGCATGCAAGAGGTCAACGGTTCGATCCCGTTTAGCTCCACCAATTTGCCAGAGTTCGCGTTAGCGGGCTCGACTGAAGGTTTTGCGTCCCCTTCGTCTAGTGGCCTAGGACACCGCCCTTTCACGGCGGTAACAGGGGTTCGAGTCCCCTAGGGGACGCCACGATTACCCGCTCTGCGGGACTTATAAGGCTCATTCGATTATTGAATGAGCCTTTTGTTTTTCTGCCCTCGCCATATCCGCCTGTTCCTAATTCTCCAGGAGCGCCCATGAACTGGGATCGGCCCGCCCCCTTCGTCATAGCCCTGACAGTCCAGCCCGACGACATCGACGGCCTCGGACACGCCAACAACGCCGTCTACGTCACCTGGCTCGAACGTTGTGCCTGGCAGCATTCGCAGCACCTGGGTCTGGATCTTGCGACCTATCGACAACTCGATCGCGCCATGGCCGTCGTCCGCCATGAAATCGACTATCTCGCCAGCGCCCACGAAGGCGATGAGCTGGAATTGGGCACTTGGATCCTCGACTGGGACCGACGTCTGAAGATGACGCGCCATTTCCAATTGCGGCGTCCCCGTGACGGCGCGGTTGTGCTGAGGGCACGTACCACCTTCGTCTGCATCGAGCTGTCCAGCGGCAAGCCCAAACGCATGCCGGCCGAGTTTCTGGATGGGTATGGTCAAGCCATAGTCCTCCAATCCTAGGCTCTGTGTGAAAAGCCTTGATACTCGGTGATGCTGCGTTGAAATCAGCCTCGGAATGCTCATTTACAACCGGTAAACTCCGCTTCCTCGGCTGTTTTCGCCTTGCCTGACCTTCGTCTGAAGACTTTTCACACAGACCCTAGAGAGCCCGTCCGCGCGCGGGCTTTCTGCTAGAATCCGCTCCCTTTCACGCCCCTGTCCGAGAAACACCTCATGCAATTAGCCTTGGCGCCCATGGAAGGCTTGGTCGACGATATCCTGCGCGACGTCCTGACCCAGGTCGGCGGCATCGACTGGTGCGTTACCGAGTTCATCCGCGTCAACGAACGCGTGCTCACTGCGGCCTACTACCACAAGTTCGGCCCAGAGCTGCTGACCGATGCCAAAACACGCGCTGGCGTGCCGTTGCGTGTGCAGTTGCTGGGTTCGGACCCGGTGGCGCTCGCCGACAACGCCGCGTTCGCCTGTACTCTCGGTGCGCCAGTAATCGATCTGAATTTCGGCTGCCCGGCCAAGACGGTGAACAAGTCGCGTGGCGGGGCAGTGCTGCTCAAGGAGCCGGAACTGCTCCATCGCATCCTGCGTGAAGTGCGCGCTACGGTGCCTGCGCACATTCCCGTGACGGCCAAGATGCGCCTGGGTTTCGACACCCCCGACAGCGCCATCGAGTGCGCCACGGCACTGGCTGAAGGTGGCGCCGAGGTGTTGGTCGTGCATGCGCGGACCAAGGTCGACGGTTACAAGCCGCCAGCGCATTGGGAATGGGTCGCCAAGGTCCAGGACGTGGTGAAGGTGCCGGTCTATGCCAATGGCGACATCTGGACCGTCGCCGACTGGCAGCGCTGCCGTGAAGTCAGCGGTGCCAAGGACTTCATGCTCGGTCGTGGGCTGGTATCCAAGCCCGACCTGGCGCGGCAGATCGCCGCTGCGGAGCAGGGCATCGAGCTGCCAGACATGACCTGGGCCGAGCTGCTGCCGCTGATCCGCGAATTCTGGCGCCAGGCCCGTGCGCAGCTCACACCAAGACAGGCACCGGGCCGGCTGAAGCAGTGGCTGGCCATGCTGACCCGCACCTACCCCGAGGCGTCCGAGCTGTTCACCCTTGTGCGCCGCGAACAGGATTGTGACGCGGTCGAGCGCCTGCTGCAGCCGGGCTAGCGAGTCAGCAGGTCACAAGAAAACTCTTCGCACTGCGCAAGAAAAATTTTCCTGGAAGCTCTTGAAAGCGTTTGGCTGGTCCCTATCTATGGGTTACGCGATGCCGAATTCGGGTCGCGGAGACAATCACTCGCTGAGATTCAGGAGAAACAAATGGCTACTGCATTTTCCCTTGCTCCACTGTTCCGCCACTCCGTGGGCTTCGATCGTTTCAACGATCTGTTCGAGTCTGCCGCACGCAATGAGTCGGCCAGCAGCTACCCACCCTACAACGTCGAAAAGCACGCCGATGATCAGTACCGGATCGTCATCGCCGCCGCAGGCTTCCAGGAAGAAGACCTGGAGCTGCAAGTCGAAAAGGGCGTTCTGACCGTCAGCGGTGGCAAGCGCGAGGCCGAGACCACCGACGTGACCTACCTGCACCAAGGCATCGCCCAGCGCGCGTTCAAGCTGTCGTTCCGCCTCGCCGACCATATCGAGGTCAAGGCCGCGGCGTTGAACAACGGTTTGCTCAACATCGACCTGCTGCGTGTCGTGCCTGAAGAGGCCAAGGCCAAGCGCATCCCGATCAACGGATCTGCGCAGACCCGTCTGCAATAACGCTTGAGCTGTAGAAGAAAGGGCGCTTGGTGGAGCGCCCTTTTTTATTGCCCGTGATTTGCCAGGTGTGTCAGGCGTGTCGACGCGGCTCGCTCAGCACCGGCACGCTGCCTGCTGCGGGGAACAGCACCAGATGGTCGGCGGCGACCTGAATGCCCACCTCGGCGCCTGGCAGGTAATCCAGGTGACTGGGAAACACGGCTTCGAGCTGGCTACCGGTGGGCAGATGCAATTGATACAGGGTTGCCGCACCCTGGAAGCTCTTGCCGACGATGCGCGCCTTGAGTGAGCTGTCGGGCGCATGCACGATGTCATCGGGACGCAGCAGCAGGTCGACGGCGCTGCCAGCAGGCCACGTGTAGGCGCGGTTGCCACGCAGCACGCCCAGCTCGGTGGTCACCGTTTCCGGATCCACCAACTGACCCCGAATGAAATAACCCTGGCCGATGAAGCTCGCCACGAACGGCGAGGCGGGTTCGTGATACAGATTGTACGGCGTATCCCACTGCTCCAGCCGACCCTCCTTGAACACTCCGACGTGGTCGCTGACGGCGAAGGCCTCTTCCTGATCGTGGGTGACCAGGATGGCGCTGGTGCCACGGCGCTTGAGAATGTCGCGCACCTCATGGCTCAGGCGCCGGCGCAGCTCGACGTCGAGGTTGGAGAACGGCTCGTCCAGCAACAGCAGTTGCGGCTCCGGTGCCAGAGCCCGGGCCAGCGCGACACGCTGCTGCTGGCCTCCCGACAACTCATGGGGATAGCGCTTATCCAGCCCGCCAAGGTTGACCAGTGCGAGCATGTCGCCGATCACCTGTGCCTGCCGGGGGTGCTTGCGGATGCCGAAGGCGATGTTCTGGGCAACGGTCAGATGGGGGAACAGTGCATAGTCCTGAAAGACCATGCCGATTCGACGCTTTTCCGGAGCCAGGGTATGGCCGGGCCGGGAAATGACCTCGCCGTCGAGGGTGATCTCGCCTTCATGGACCGATTCGAAGCCGGCAATGGCGCGCAGGGTCGTGGTCTTGCCGCAACCGGAAGAGCCGAGCAGGCAGCCAATGTCGCCCGCGTTGAGGTGCAGGTTGAGGTTCTGCACCACACGCTGAGCGCCATAGCCGCACGCCAGGTTGCGCAGTTCGAGCAGCAATGCGGTGCTCATTCAGGGCGATATCCCGGAGCGACCAGAAATTCCAGCAGCGCTTTCTGCGCATGCAGGCGATTCTCGGCCTGGTCCCAGGCCACGGCGCGGGGATCGTCGAGCACATCGTGGCTGATCTCCTCGCCACGGTGGGCCGGCAGGCAGTGCATGAACAGCGCATCATCGGCCGCCAGGTCGAGCAGTTCGCGGGTCACCTGGAAGGGCTTGAACAGTTTCAGACGCCGTGCGGTTTCCTCTTCCTGGCCCATGGACGTCCAGACATCGGTGCTCACCAGATGGGCGCCACGCACGGCTTCGCGAGGATCGCGGACCACGCTGACGCGCTCCGGCGCCATGGCCACGAAGCGTGCGTCCGGCTCGAAACCTTCGGGGCAGGCAATGCGCAGCTGGAAATCGAACTGGATGGCCGCTTCTATATAGCTGTGGCACATGTTGTTGCCATCACCGATCCACGCCACGGTCTTGCCCTGGATGGCGCCGCGGTGTTCGAGAAACGTCTGCATGTCGGCCAGCAGCTGGCAGGGGTGCAGGTCATCGGACAGACCGTTGATCACCGGTACGCGCGAATTGGCCGCGAACTCGGTCAGTGTATGGTGGGCGAAGGTGCGGATCATCACCGCATCGAGCATGCGCGACATGACGATGGCGCAATCGGCGATGGACTCGCCACGGCCCAGCTGCGTGTCGCGCGGGGACAGGAATATGGCCTGGCCACCGAGCTGGATCATGCCGGCTTCGAAAGACAGACGGGTGCGCGTCGACGACTTCTCGAAGATCATGCCCAGTACGCGGTTCTTCAAAGGCTCGAACAGCACGCTGCGCTGGCGCAGGTCCTTGAGCTCGATGCCTCGACGAATGATGCTGATTAGCTCTTCGGGCGTGCAATCCATAAGGGAGAGAAAGTGCCTTGCGCTCATCATTGACTACCTTTTGCCACGGACCGCAGGTGCTCGAAAACAGGTTTTTCGGAAAAACGAGTGAGACCTGCGGCGAAAGCCGCACGGGGCGACGAAATAAGGGAAGGCGCCATCCTATAAGGAACTGTCGCCTTTTACCAATAGCCGCTGAAGTTTTAACCGGCACGCACAAGTTTCGGAAGGTTTCGATCGCTGGATGTTTCCGCCGACCATCTGACGTTTCCTAAACATCGTCTGTGAGTTATAAATGCGTATTGAGAAGCACACGGAGTTTGCGGAATGGAATCGAAAGAACAACAACTGCTGGAGCTGCTGGGTCTGACCGCCCGCACCCTGACCCACCTGACGGCGTCCATGACCTCCATGTCGTTCGAGCTGCTGCGCAGTTCCGACGAGGTCACACGCTCGGCCGGCAAACACATGATCGATCGCATGGCGACCATCAGTACCGGACTGGACGACCACTGGCGACTCATCGGCGAACTGACCGGCGTGCATGTTGCCCAGGAAGAAGTCGAGACGGTGCTGGAAATCCAGATGCAGGCATTGCCTTCTTCTGTGCCGATGAACTGAATCGGTCGACCACCGCAAGCTCTTCTCCCAACGCCCCGCGCTGCAAGAGCCCGAGCGTTGCGCTCGGCTTTCCGTTACAATGCCTCACCGTGCCGACGACAGTGTCGGATAGACAAGCCGAGCGAGGTGCTCCATGGATATTATCGAAACGATCAAAGAGCAGATTGCCAACAACACAATCCTGCTTTACATGAAAGGCTCGCCGAACGCGCCTCAGTGCGGTTTCTCGGCCAAGGCTTCGCAGGCAATCATGGCCTGTGGCGAAAAATTCGCCTACGTCGACATCCTGCAGAACCCTGAAATTCGCGCCAACCTGCCCAAGTACGCCAACTGGCCGACCTTCCCGCAGCTGTGGGTAGCCGGTGAACTGGTAGGCGGCAGCGACATCGTGGCCGAAATGGCTGCCAACGGTGAATTGCAGACCCTGGTCAAGGAAGCTTCGGCCAAGGCCGCTCAGCCCAAAGCCGACGCCTGATCCCGTGAGTGGCCGACATTCAAGTCGGCCAGGAACGAAAAAAGCCCCGCCTGTTCACGCAGCGCGGGGCTTTTTCATGGTGCCGCTTCGGCAGCGCAGTGGGATCAGTCTTCTTCGCCCATGCTCGACTGCAGGTAGTTCTCGATTCCAACCTTGTCGATGAGGCTCAGCTGGGTTTCCAGCCAATCGATCTGCTCTTCCTTGCCTTCGAGGATGTCTTCGAGCATTTCACGGCTACCGAAGTCACCCGAGGTCTCGCAGTGAGCGATGGCGCCTTTCAAATCGACAAGACCCTTGTATTCGATTTTCAGGTCGCAGCCGAGCATTTCGCTGGCGTGTTCACCGATCAGGATCTTGCCCAGTTCCTGAAGGTTGGGAATCCCCTCCAGGAAGAGAATGCGCTTGATCAGCTTGTCGGCGTACTTCATGGCATCGATCGAGGCCTTGTACTCGTGCTTGCCCAGCTTGTTCAGACCCCAATCTTCGTACATGCGGGCATGCAGAAAGTATTGGTTGATGGCGACCAGCTCGTTTCCGAGGATTCTGTTGAGATGCTGGATGACGCTGATTTCGCCTTTCATGGTCGGAGAGCCTGCGCGGGAATAGGAGTAATAGCGCGAAGTTTGGCCTCAGGAAGTTGCCATGTCAAACCTAAGTTATTGAATACTATATGAAAATTAATCGGAATAAGAATGACTGAGTTCCGCGTTTGTTGCTAAGTCATTGTATTTCAGACATAAAAAAACCGGGCATGGCCCGGTTTCTCAAAAGGGGGGTGCTTCAGGCAGGTGTAAATTCCACGGGGTAGGACAGGGTGGATGCCTGGGCAGTCTGGATTTGCGTCAGCGTATCGCGTACCACTTCCTTGGCAAGGCAGGCACATTTACCGCATTGAGTGGCAACGCCGAGGGTTTCGCGCACATCACGATAGCTGCAGCAGCCTTCGTAGATTGCATCGCGAATCTGACCATCGGTGACACCCTGGCAAAGACAGACATACATACGTAAGAACCGCCGCTGTGTTGGTTTCAGTGCGGACGATCCTAATGTTAATGAGAATGCTTGTCAAAACAACTCGCGACTACGCTTGTGACAAGCGATGAACGGTGCAGGAGCGCCGGCCGTTGCCGGCAGCTCCTGCGCAGGTGCTCAATCGTTGAAGTCCTGCCAGCCGCCCATCTGCTTCCAGCGGTTGACGATGCCGCAGAACAACTCGGCAGTCTTTTCCGTGTCATATCGCGCGGAATGGGCTTCGCGGCCGTCGAAGTCGATATCCGCGGCCTGGCATGCTTTTGCCAGAACGGTCTGACCGTAGGCAAGGCCTGCCAGGGTGGCGGTGTCGAAGCTGGAGAAGGGATGGAACGGGTTGCGCTTCATGTCGGTACGCGCGACTGCAGCGTTGAGGAAGCCGAGGTCGAAGCTGCTGTTGTGGCCGACCAGAATCGCGCGCTTGCAACCGTTGGCTTTCAGCGCCTTGCGGATGCCGCGGAAGATGTCGGTCAGCGCTGTCTCCTCGCTGACGGCCATGCGCAGGGGGTGATCCAGCTTGATACCGGTGAACTCCAGCGCCGCGGCCTCGATGTTGGCCCCTTCGAACGGTTCGACGCGGAAGAAGTAGGTGTGGTCGGGAAACACGAAACCCTTCTCGTCCATGCCGATCGTGGTCGCGGCGATCTCCAGCAAGGCATCGGTAGCGCTGTTGAAGCCGCCAGTCTCCACGTCCACGACTACCGGCAGGTAGCCACGAAAACGGGCGGCCATGGGATGGCGCGAGCCCGTACCCGCATTGCCCGTGTCTTCGTCGTCGTAGTTGTCTTCACTCACGCATCTTTCTCCAGCAGGCGCCAGCGCAGTTTTTCACCGGCGCGCAGCGGAATGACGACCTGCTCACCGAAGGGCAGGCTGGTTGGGGCGGTCCACTCGTCGCGGACCAGGGTAATGGTGTCGGTGTTGCGGGGCAGGCCGTAGAAGTCCGGGCCGTGCAGGCTGGCGAAGCCCTCGAGTTTGTCCAGGGCATTGCGCTGCTCGAACGCCTCGGCATACAGCTCGATGCCGGCGTAGGCACTGTAGCAACCGGCGCAGCCGCAAGCGGCTTCTTTCGCATGCTGGGCATGGGGCGCCGAATCGGTACCCAGGAAGAACTTGCCGCTGCCGCTGGTGGCGGCGTCGAGCAGGGCGACCTGATGGGTATTGCGCTTGAGGATCGGCAGGCAATAGAAGTGCGGCCGGATTCCGCCCACCAGCATGTGATTGCGGTTGTACAGCAGGTGCTGAGGCGTGATGGTCGCGGCGACATTGGCCGGGGCGGCCTTGACGAACTCGGCGGCCTCAGCGGTGGTGATGTGCTCGAAGACGACCTTGAGCGTCGGGAAGCGCTCCACCAACCGGCGCATGTGCTCGTCGATGAAGATTTTCTCGCGATCGAACACGTCGACGTCACCACGAGTGACTTCGCCGTGAATCAGCAGGGGCATCCCGGCATCGCTGAGCGCTTCGAGCGCCTCCGTGATGTTGTCCAGGCTGGTGACCCCGGAATCGGAATTGGTGGTGGCGCCGGCCGGGTACATCTTGGCCGCCTTGACGAATCCGCAAGCGGCGGCGGCACGGATGTCGGCGGCACTGGTGCGGTCGGTCAGGTACAAGGTCATCAGCGGTTCGAAGGCGCTGCCTGCGGGGCGTGCGGCCAGGATGCGCTGGCGATAGGCATCGGCGTCGACGGCGGTGCGCACCGGCGGTACCAGGTTGGGCATGACGATGGCGCGGGCGAAGATCCGCGATACATCGGCCACGGTATGCGGCAGCACGGCACCATCACGAAGATGTATGTGCCAGTCGTCGGGACGCAGAAGGGTCAGGCGGTCGGACATTGGGGATTCCAGGCGGTTCGAACTCGCCGCGAATGCTACCGGAAAACGCCGCCCACGGCATCCGCTATCAAGTTTTGCAGGCCATGTCCGATACCTTGGAAGTACCCTGTTAGAACCCGTGGAGCCTGTCGTGCGCCAGCGTTATCTTGCCCTGCTCAGTGTGTTTGCCAGCCTTCCGGCCCTGGCGATGAATTTCCAGACGCGTCTGGAGAACGTCGAGTGGAAAGTGGCGGGCGATCAGTTCGAGTGCAGGTTGGGCCAGCCGGTTGCCAATTTCGGCTCGGCGGAATTCGTGCGGCGTGCGGGTGAGCAGGCGGTATTTCGCCTCAACTCCGCCAGCCGTCTGCTGGGAACAGGCTCTGCGACCCTTCTGGCTGCTGCAGCACCCTGGCAGCCGGGCCGCGGCGACATCAACCTGGGCAGCGTCCGGCTGGGCCATGGCGAAGCCCTGCTGACCAGCTCGCAAAGCCAGGCCAGTGGTCTGATGAATGGGCTGCTGGAAGGGCGCATGACCCTGATACGCAGCCAATCCGGCGGACAGCCGGTGGAGATCCGCCTGTTGTCGGCACGCTTCGGCCAGGCTTTCGGCGAGTACCAGGCCTGTGCGGCGAAGCTGTTGCCGATGAACTACGACCAGATTCGCCTGAGCGAAGTGGGATTTCCCCGCGGTCTCGAACTCGACGCGCCGGCCAAGGCGCGTCTGGACAAGCTTCTGGCCTTCATGAAAGCCGATCCCAGCGTCAATCACGTGCAGCTCGACGGCCATTCGGACAATAGCGGCAACCGTCTGGTGAACCGCGACCTGTCCAGGCGCCGGGCGCTGGCCGTTCAGGACTACCTGTTGGCCCATGGCCTGAGCGAAAGCCAGATCACCTTGCGCTTTCACGGCGAAAGCTATCCGCTGGTGGCCAACAGCAATGCTGCCAATCGGGCCCGAAACCGTCGCGTGAGCATCGAGTTGGCTCGTGTGGAGGCGCCGCCAAGCGCTGCCCCGGCCGCCGATTCGCCCGCCGTTCTGGCCACCGACAAGCCGCCAGCGAAACCATTGTGACTGTCGCGTGTTCAACCAAAGCTGTCGCGCCCCTGTAAATTCGTAGCCTTGGGCGGTAGAATCGACGGCTTTCCGTAGAACCCCGTGGAGTGATGGCATGGCGGACGTAAACAAGGTCGTTCTGGCGTATTCCGGCGGCCTGGACACTTCGGTGATCCTCAAGTGGCTGCAGGACACTTATAACTGTGAAGTAGTGACCTTCACTGCCGATCTCGGCCAGGGCGAAGAGGTCGAGCCGGCACGCGCCAAGGCGCAGGCCATGGGCGTCAAGGAAATCTACATCGACGACCTGCGCGAAGAGTTCGTGCGCGACTTCGTGTTCCCGATGTTCCGTGCCAACACCGTGTACGAAGGCGAATACCTGCTGGGCACCTCCATCGCACGGCCGTTGATCGCCAAGCGCTTGATCGAAATCGCCAACGAAACCGGTGCAGATGCCATCTCTCACGGCGCCACCGGCAAGGGCAATGACCAGGTGCGTTTCGAGCTGGGTGCCTATGCGCTCAAGCCGGGCGTCAAGGTCATCGCGCCATGGCGCGAGTGGGACCTGCTCTCGCGTGAAAAGCTGATGGACTACGCCGAGAAGCACAACATTCCGATCGAGCGCCACGGCAAGAAGAAGTCGCCGTACTCGATGGACGCCAACCTGTTGCACATCTCCTATGAAGGCGGCGTGCTCGAAGACACCTGGACCGAGCACGAAGAAGACATGTGGCGTTGGACGGTCTCGCCGGAGAACGCCCCGAATACCCCGCAGTATCTGGAGCTGACCTACCGCAACGGCGACATCGTCGCGCTGGACGGCGTCGAGATGACACCTGCCACCGTGCTGGCCACCCTGAACCGTATTGGCGGCGAGCACGGCATTGGCCGGCTGGACATCGTCGAGAACCGCTATGTGGGGATGAAGTCCCGGGGTTGCTACGAAACCCCAGGCGGCACCATCATGCTGCGCGCCCACCGTGCCATCGAATCCATTACCCTGGATCGCGAAGTGGCGCACCTCAAGGACGAGCTGATGCCCAAGTACGCCAGCTTGATCTACACCGGCTACTGGTGGAGCCCTGAGCGCGTGATGCTGCAGCAGATGATCGACGCCTCGCAGGTCAACGTGAACGGCGTGGTCCGGCTCAAGCTGTACAAGGGCAACGTGATCGTCACTGGCCGCAAGTCCGATGACTCGCTGTTCGACGCCAATATCGCGACCTTCGAGGAAGACGGCGGCGCCTACAACCAGGCCGACGCGGCGGGCTTCATCAAGCTCAACGCCTTGCGTATGCGCATTGCCGCGAACAAGGGCCGCACGTTGTTCTGACAACTGTTTTCACAGCAGCGGTCGCGACACCCGCCAGGCGTGTCCCGAAAACCCCGGTCTCGACCGGGGTTTTTTATTATCCCAACAGTACCGTCCACTTCAGTCGGTTCGGTTGCAACGCCGCGACCTGGCAATTGAGCCTGGCCAATCGCGCTGCCAGCGCATTGGACAAGGGGGGCGGGGGAGTCTGTCCTACCAGCACGATCAGCAGAGGTCTGGCGTGCGTGCGCGTCTCGAGCGCACTGGCCAGCCGTTCAAGATTGGCCGTCATGCGCGCTCGCGTTGGCAGGGTACTGGTGTCGATGATGTGCAAGTCGTTGTGCGCCAGCGTCACCCGATTGTCGACATGATGTTTATGAACGTCCACTTCGGTATCCAGACTTTCCATGAAGTAAGCCGAACTTTCGAAGTCCGATGGCGAGTAAAGCGCTCGGCGATTGAAGTTGAGCGTGGCGAAAAAAAGAATGGCCAGGAAAGTTGGAAAGCCCACCAGAAACCATATATAGATCGTCTGGCTGGTTTCATCCAGAAAGGGCAGGCTGGCCAAGGCGGATGCCTCGACCATCGCCGTGAACAAGGCGATGATGCCGAGCGGATTGGGACGGGTGATTTTCTTGTGGGCCACGAATGCCTCGCAGGGCCGCATGGGCCGATGGTTGCTTGGCCACCGATAGTAGTAGGCTCGCCGGGCTGCGCAGGATGCATAATTATCCAACCGACAAAGCCGCCGGACCCTGAGTGGGCAGAAGGCGTCAGGAGCCGTCGTGAAGGCTCTGGCGCGGCGCTTTGCGTCCGAAATGGCGAGTGTTTCCAGGTGGTATTTATCCTGCAACAGCTTGGCCGGTTTACAGGGCACGGCTCAATTGAAGCGGCAGGGCAATTATGCAATGCTCCTGCTCCTTAGTTTCATAAGCAGAGCTCGAAGCCGTCAGGCACTGTACAAGAATTTTCACAGGCTCAATATGTAGGAATATTCTCCTGTCATTGTAGGAAGTGTCTTAGTTATTGCCTGCCCGGATTCTGAATCGTCGAAGACGGCAGGTGTCTGGGGTAATGTGCGGGCTCTAGAATTCGAACCGCGAAAAATTGGATCCTCCCATGAATAAAGTGCTGATCGTGGACGATCATCCGGTCATCCGCCTCGCCGTGCGGCTGCTGATGGAGCGCCATGGCTACGAGGTGGTGGCCGAGACCGACAATGGTGTCGATGCGCTGCAACTGGCCCGTGACCATGCCCCGGACATCGTCATCCTCGACATCGGGATTCCCAAGCTCGACGGGCTGGAAGTGATCAGTCGGCTGACGGTGAGCGAACCCCAGCTCAAGGTGATGGTGCTGACCTCGCAGGCGCCGGGGCATTTTTCCATGCGCTGCATGCAGGCGGGTGCGGCGGGTTATGTGTGCAAGCAGCAGGATCTCACCGAGTTGCTCAGCGCGATCAAGGCGGTACTGTCCGGTTACAGCTATTTCCCCAACCAGGCCTTGCACTCGGTGCGAGCGAGCCTGGGCAATGCCTCGGAGGCCGACATGGTGGATCGCCTGTCGGGGCGAGAAATGATGGTGTTGCAGCAACTGGCCAAGGGCAAATCGAACAAGCAGATCGCCGATGGCATGTTTCTGAGCAACAAGACCGTGAGCACCTACAAGACGCGCTTGCTGCAGAAGCTCAATGCCCGGTCGCTCGTCGATCTGATCGAGTTGGCTCAGCGCAATGGGTTGGCCTGATCTGCAGGCAGGCCGTGTGGCCTATAGATCGAAATCGTAGTCAGCCAACTGCCGTTGCAGACGTCTTTCCTCGAGCAGGTTATCGATCGTACGGCGCTTGCTCAGATTGCTCTTGACGGGCTCGACGACGGGCTCGGCTTCTTCACTCTCAGCGGTGATGAAGTCGTCTTCCGTTTCCAGCACTTCTTTATCGGTACTCATGACATCAGCTCCAGGCATGTGCTGCCAATGGCGGACCTTATAGCGATATTCGAAGACGGCGTAAAAAAGATTTTTTCAATCGAGAGCCGAGCTCTTACAGGCAACCTCAATCGTCGCTGGTCTTGTGCTTGTATTCACACAGGTCTTCGATGCGACAGCTGCCGCAGCGGGGCTTGCGTGCCTGGCAGACGTAACGCCCGTGCAGGATCAGCCAGTGATGCGAGTCGAGCAGGTAAGGCCGAGGGACGAACTTCATCAGTTTCCGTTCAACTTCCACCACGTTCTTGCCGGGGGCGATTCCGGTCCGGTTGCTAACGCGGAATATGTGCGTGTCGACGGCCATGGTCAGTTGTCGAAACGCCGTATTGAGCACCACGTTGGCGGTCTTGCGGCCGACCCCTGGAAGCGCTTCGAGGGCCTCGCGGGTTTGTGGCACCTCGCCGCCGTGCCTTTCGACGAGCAAGCGACAGGTCTCGATGACATTGCGGGCCTTGCTGTTGTAGAGACCGATGGTCTTGATGTAGCTCGATAGCCCCTCGACACCCAGCGCATGCATCGCCTGGGGCGTCGGCGCGACGGGAAACAGCTTCGCAGTCGCCTTGTTCACACCGACGTCGGTGGATTGCGCAGAAAGAATCACCGCGATCAGCAATTCGAAGGGTGAACCATAGGCCAGTTCAGTCTTGGGCTCAGGGTTGTCTTCGTGAAGCCGGCGGAAGATTTCCTGGCGTTTCGTGGCGTTCATGGGCCGGATTCGTCCTTCGCGGGCGGGGCTAGAGTGATTGAAGCGCTGTGAGCCGCTCTTCAGCGGCCTCATGTTCGCGGCTCAGAGCGTCGAGTATGAGGTACTGCTCGAACGTGGGCGGTGTCACGAAAGCCTTCTGGGTTTTCGCCAACTGCGCACGGCTCATGGCCACGGCGATTTTCGCCTGTTTCAAGGCTGCGTCGCCAGTGCTCGCCTTGGCCGCCTTCGCTGCCTTGATCCGCTCGATCGCCGACAAGGCCGGGGACGGCGGCACCGCGAGGGTAGCCGGTCGCTGCGGCCTGTGTGATCGCTCGGCCTGCCGTGCCGCCTGGACTTTTTGCAGGCGCTGGTTCCGGGCTTCGTAGCGTTGGCGGGCGCGATCGCGCTTGTGCAGACGCACACGTTGCTGTTGCGTGCTGCAGCCGGGGTCGCTCGCCAACGAAGTGAACGCTGACGCTGGTGAGGGGCGCATTTCGATGCAATCGACAGGGCAGGGTGCAACGCACAGGTCGCAACCGGTGCATTCGTCGACCAGCACGCTGTGCATCAACTTCGCGGCGCCGAGAATGGCGTCCACCGGACAGGCCTGGATGCACTTGGTGCAGCCGATGCATTCAGCTTCGCGGATGTAGGCGATCTGGGCGGGGGCCGTACCATGGGTCGGGTCCGGCGCCAGCACCGGTACCTCAAGCAGCTGCGCCAAGGCAGCGATGGTTGCCGTACCCCCCGGCGGGCAACGGTTGATCGGCTCGCCGGCCACGATGCCGGCTGCGTAGGGCCGGCAGCCAGCATGGCCACATTTGCCGCACTGAGTCTGTGGCAGCAATGCGTCAATGCGTTCGATCAGGTTCATGGAAGGCCGGAATGCAAAGGGAGGCATGTGTCGATGGTGAGATGGCGGCGATCCCGCCGCTCGTCTTGCGATGAAGACAAGCGGCAGGGCGCGTGAGCCTTGGCTTACTTGATACGCTGGCCCGGCTTGGCACCGCTGTCGGGGCTGAGCAGGTAGATCTCCTCGCCGCCAGGGCCTGCGGCCATGACCATGCC
Organism: Pseudomonas sp. PS01301; assembly: GCF_029960215.1. NCBI lineage: Bacteria > Pseudomonadati > Pseudomonadota > Gammaproteobacteria > Pseudomonadales > Pseudomonadaceae > Pseudomonas > Pseudomonas sp. PS01301. The sequence continues at coordinate 15,091 of NZ_JASCPM010000041.1, forward strand.
CTCGGAGACGCCGAAGCGCATCTTGCGAGGCTTGAGGTTGGCAATCATCATCGTCAGTCGACCCTCCAGCGCAGCCGGGTCCGGATAGGCGCTCTTGATCCCGGAGAAGACGTTGCGTTGTTCATCACCGATGTCCAGGGTCAGACGCAGCAGCTTGTCCGCGCCTTCGACCGCCTCGGCCTTGAGAATCAGGGCAACGCGCAAATCGACTGCGGCGAACGCATCGAAATCGATTTCGGCAGCCAATGGCTCCTTGGCCAGCTCACCGTTACCAGTGGCAGCTACGGCAGGATCCTGAGCAGCGGCCAGGTCCTGCTTGGAAGCGTCGGTCATGGCCTGCACCTTGACCGGGTCGATGCGGGTCATCAATGCCTGGAACGGGTTGAGCGAGTGCTCGGCGAGCCAGGTAGTGTGGTCGTTCCAGGTCAGTGGCTCGACATTGAGGAAGCGTTCGGCGTCCCGTGCGAGCTCGGGCAGGACCGGCTTGAGGAGGATGATCAGCTGGCGGAACAGGTTGATACCCACTGCGCAGACGGCCTGCACTTCGTCGGCGCGGCCTTCCTGCTTGGCCAGCGACCAAGGTGCTTTCTCGGCGATCCAGGCATTGGCACGGTCGGCCAAGGCCATGATTTCGCGCATGGCGCGGGCGAAGTCGCGCACTTCGTAGGCTTCGGCGATGCTGGGCGTTGCGTCCAGGAATGCCTGGGTCAGCTCCGGTGCGGCATTCGCGGCGACCAATACGCCGTTGTTGCCCTTGTGGACGAAACCGGCACAACGGCTGGCGATGTTGACCACCTTGCCGACGAGGTCGGAATTGACCTTCTGCACGAAGTCGTCGAGGTTGACGTCCAGATCGTCCACGCCACGGCCCAGCTTGGACGCGAAGTAGTAGCGCAGGTACTCGGGCGCCAGGTGATCCAGGTAGGTACGGGCCTTGATGAACGTGCCACGGGACTTGGACATCTTTTCGCCGTTGACCGTCAGGAAGCCGTGCACGTTGAGCGCGGTCGGCTTGCGGTAGCCGGCGCCTTCGAGCATGGCTGGCCAGAACAGCGCATGGAAATTGATGATGTCCTTGCCGATGAAGTGGTAAAGCTCGGCCGTGGAATCCTTGGCCCAGTAAGCATCGAAGTCCAGTTCCGGACGGCGGGCGCAGAGGTTCTTGAAGCTGGCCATGTAGCCGATCGGCGCGTCCAGCCACACATAGAAGTATTTGCCGGGTTCGCCTGGAATCTCGAAGCCAAAATACGGTGCATCGCGGGAAATATCCCACTCCTGCAGGCCCGCATCGAGCCATTCGGCGATCTTGTTGGCCACAGCGTCCTGCAAGGTGCCACTGCGGGTCCAGCCTTCGAGCATCTGCTGGAAGTCGGGCAGCTTGAAGAAGAAGTGCTGGGAGTCCTTGAGTACGGGCGTGGCGCCCGAGATCGCCGATTTCGGGTCCTTGAGCTCGGTGGGCGCGTAGGTAGCGCCGCATTTCTCGCAGTTATCACCGTACTGGTCGGGCGCTGCACACTTGGGGCAGGTGCCTTTGATGAAACGGTCGGCGAGGAACATCTGCTTCTGCGGGTCGAAATACTGGGTGACCGAGCGCTGGGCGATATGGCCGGCCTCGCGCAGCTTCAGGTAGATCTCGCTGGACAGCTCGCGGTTTTCTTCACTGTGGGTAGAGTGGAAATTGTCGAAGTCCACCAGGAAGTCGGCGAAGTCGGCGCTGTGCTCGGCCTTGACGTTGGCGATCAGTTGCTCGGGCGTGATGCCTTCCTTTTCCGCACGCAGCATGATGGCCGAGCCATGGGCGTCGTCTGCGCAGACATAGACGCACTGATTGCCGCGATGCTTCTGGAAGCGCACCCACATATCGGTCTGGATGTACTCCAGCATGTGGCCAAGGTGGATGGAACCGTTGGCATAGGGCAGGGCGCTGGTGACGAGAATCTTGCGTGGCTCGGACATGGGGCTCGGCTACTGGAAGTGAAACGAAGACCGAACACTATAAAGGCGCGAGGGGATTTTTTCACCTCTTGTCAGGGACTGCGATGCCGCCAGCCAGTGGGGGGCGCTTTGTCATGGCCTGCATGACTGCGACAAAATGTCTCAAGTTGCCGCCGCGGCTGCCGACAACCTGGGATTAGGAGACCTCCCTCATGATTCCGCCCCTGATTCCGATCAGCGTCGTGCCGGTGACCTCGCAACTCGACCCGGTCAAGCCAACGCCGAGCATCGCACCTGTGGCGCCGGCTCAGCCAGGCTCCAATGACAATGCCATCGATCTGCGTCATCACGATGCCGATCAAGCGGCGCTGGTGCTGCGCGAGGAGCAGCGACGGCGTCAGCGCGAAGGCCGACCACCGGATCCGGACGAGCACGCGCCGGTGCCGGGCGACTCGCTCAACGCCGACAACACGGTACCGGTGGCCCCCTTGGTCGAGGACCCGCCGCGCCAGGGACTGTGGGTCGACATCCAGGTCTAGTCAGGGCCGTTCGCGCGCTGCATCATGAACGATCCTTTTCGCCACCGATTCGACACCGCCATGAGCCAAGACGACAACCTGATCGATTTCGCCAGCGAACGCGGCAAGCGTATCCACGACCTCAAGGACAAGCGCCTCAACGAGATGCGTCAGGCCTTCGAACAGGCGCTGCCTCTGGACCCGGCCAAGTCCAGGAAAAAGACCAAGAAGCCGAAGAAGCGTTGACCCAGGTCAATCCAGGCAACGGCGTGCCCGCGTAGGGTGACGTTTCGAGTGGATGCGGGAACGACCAGCGATAATGTTCGATGACATTTTTTTTGCCGGGGCACTGACCTTCGGCCTCGCGACCTTGCTCACGGTCGGCGTTGCGCTGTACATCTGGAGAGATTCCTACAGTGACCGGTGAGCGGTGGCTGATCAACGAAAGGGGCGACCAGGGTCGCCCCTTTTTTGTGGGTCGCGTTCAGCCGATGGTGATGGGTGGCGGGCTGACCAGGGTGACGGTCTGCTGCTTGCGTGGCGCAAGGATTTCAGCTTCGCCGTCGACGACCAGCTCATCGCGCTGATTGAACACGCGAGTGGCGATGCGGACACGGAACTTGGGCAGCTTTTCGAGGATTTCCAGGCGCACGGTCAAGGTGTCGCCCAGTTTCACCGGTTTCTGGAAGCTCATCTGCTGACCCAGGTAGATGGTGCCCGGTCCGGGCAGCTCGCAGGCGACAGCGGCGCTGATCAATGCACCGCTGAACATGCCATGGGCGATGCGCTCCTTGAACATGCTGGCGGCGGCGAACTCGGCGTCCAGGTGAATCGGGTTGTGGTCTCCCGACATCGCGGCGAACAGCTGGATGTCGCGCTCCTGCACGGTCTTGCTGAAGCTGGCGGTCTGGCCGACTTCGAGCGCTTCGTACGGAGTATTGCTGACTTGGGTCATGGGGGTGCGGGTTCCTTGGCTTGACGGGACCGGTGCCGCGTCAAATAGATTCACGATGTTAACAGGAGGGTCGTGCGCATTTGCGTCGGTTGCGGCAGCTGCTAACGTCGGCAGCATACCGCAGGCGCAATGGCCGGGCGGGCTTCGAATCAGAGGACAATAATAATGCATCCTGATTTCTGGAACGACAAGCGCCCGCCGGGCGTGCCCCACACTCTTGCGGTCGGTGAATTCACCTCCATTGTCGATGTGTTCGACCGCTCCTGTACCACCTTCGCCCAACGTCCGGCCTTCAGCAACATGGGCGTGACCCTGAGCTATGCCCAGCTCGACCGGCACTGCGCCGCTTTCGCCAGCTGGTTGCAGCAGCACACCGACCTGGTCCCCGGCGACCGCATCGCGGTGCAGTTGCCCAACGTCCTGCAATACCCCATTGCGGTGTTCGGTGCATTGCGCGCCGGCCTAGTGGTGGTCAATACCAACCCTTTATACACCGCGCGCGAAATGCGCCATCAGTTCTCCGATTCCGGGGCACGGGCGCTGGTCTACCTCAACCTGTTCGGCGACAAGGTCGAGCAGGTGCTGCAGGACACGAAGCTGGAATACCTGATCGAAGCCCGTCTGGGCGACCTGATGCCCGCTGCCAAGGGCTGGCTGGTCAACACGCTGGTGAGCAAGGTCAAGAAGCGCGTCCCTGCCTACCATTTGCCCCAGGCGATACCCTTCAAGACGATTCTGGCGCAAGGCGCGGGGTCGTCACCCCGTCCGGTGACGCCGACCCTCGATGACCTCGCGGTGCTGCAATACACCGGCGGCACCACCGGGCTGGCCAAGGGTGCCATGCTCACTCATGGCAATCTGGTCGCCAACATGCTGCAGGTGAGGGCCTGTTTCCGCCAGCTCGACGAGCAGGGCCAGACGATCCTGCGCGAAGGCCACGAGGTGATGATCGCGCCGCTGCCGCTCTACCACGTGTACGCGTTCACGGCGAACTGCCTGTGCATGATGGTCACCGGCAACCATAACGTGCTGATCACCAACCCCCGCGATATCGGCGCCTTCATCAAGGAGCTGAAGAAATGGAAGTTCACCGCCTTGCTGGGCCTGAACACGCTGTTTGTGGCATTGATGGAGCATGCCGAGTTTCGATCCCTGGACTTCTCCCATCTCAAGGTCACCAACTCCGGTGGTACGGCGCTGGTCAAGGCCACGGCCGAGCGCTGGGAAAGCCTGACCGGCTGCCGCATCGTCGAAGGCTACGGCCTGACCGAGACGTCGCCGGTGGCCTGCACAAATCCCTATGGCCAGAGCGCGCGCATCGGCAGCGTGGGCATTCCCGTGGTCGGCACCGGGCTGAAGGTGATCGACGACCAAGGGGCCGAGTTGCCGCTGGGCGAGCGTGGCGAGCTGTGCATCCAGGGTCCGCAGGTGATGCGCGGCTATTGGCAGCAGCCCGAGGCGACCGCCGAGGCGCTGGACGCGCACGGCTGGTTCAAGACCGGCGACATCGCCGTCATCGATCCCGATGGCTACGTGCGCATCGTCGACCGCAAGAAGGACCTGATCATCGTTTCGGGTTTCAACGTCTATCCGAACGAAATCGAGGACGTGGTCATGGCGCATCCTCAGGTGGCCAATTGCGCGGCCATCGGGGTAGCGGACGAGCGCTCCGGCGAGGCGGTCAAGCTGTTCGTGGTGGCCCGTGATCCACAGCTGACCACGGCTGAGCTGATGGCCTACTGCAAGGCCAACTTCACCGGCTACAAGCTGCCACGGGAAATCGTCCTGCGCGACGCCTTGCCGATGACACCCGTGGGCAAGATCCTGCGACGTGAACTGCGCGTCGGTTGATGCACCGAACAGGGGTTGTGGCGGGCGTTGCAGAGGGGCGCCAGCGAGCCCGAATACAACCTGGATCCGCTGTGACTGGAACTGCCAATCCGGTCACAATGGTTACCGCCTGGCCACCTTCAGCCTCTAGTCGCCTCATGGCAAAGCTGCTACTCTCGGCGCGCTTTTCGGCATTCGGACCTGTATGGGTCGTGCTGACATATCAATAATAATCGCATCGAATGCGGTGAAGATTCGCTGGCGCTGGAGGAGTGGGCTTCCATGATCGAAAATTTCTGGAAGGATAAGTATCCGGCTGGAATCGCGGCGGATATCGATCCAGACATGTATCCCAATATCCAGGCGGTGCTCAAGCAGTCCTGCCAGCGCTTCGCCGACAAGCCGGCGTTCAGCAACCTGGGCAGGACCCTCACCTACGGTGAGCTTTACGAGCTATCGGGAGCCTTCGCCGCCTATCTGCAGCAGAACACCGACCTGGTGCCGGGTGATCGCATTGCGGTGCAGTTGCCCAACGTCCTGCAGTATCCGGTGGCGGTCTTCGGTGCGATTCGCGCAGGCCTGGTGGTGGTCAACACCAACCCGCTGTATACCGCGCGGGAAATGGAGCACCAGTTCAAGGACTCCGGCGCCAAGGCCCTGGTGTGCCTGGCCAACATGGCGCACCTGGCGGAAAAGGTCGTCCCCAAGACGGCCGTCCGCCATGTCATCGTCACTGAAGTCGCCGACCTGCTGCCGCCGCTCAAGCGTCTGCTGGTCAACAGCGTGATCAAGTACGTGAAGAAAATGGTCCCGGCCTATCATCTGCCACGGGCAGTGAAGTTCAACGATGTGTTGTGCAAGGGGCGCGGCCAAACTGTCAACGAGGCCAACCCGGCCAGCTCGGAAGTGGCCGTGTTGCAGTACACCGGCGGCACCACCGGCGTGGCGAAGGGGGCGATGCTCACCCATCGCAACCTGGTGGCCAACATGCTGCAGTGCAAGGCCTTGATGGGTTCCAACCTCGACGAAGGCTGCGAAATCCTGATCACGCCGCTGCCGCTCTACCATATCTATGCCTTCACCTTTCACTGCATGGCCATGATGCTGATCGGCAACCACAACGTGCTGATCAGCAACCCGCGCGACTTGCAGGCGATGGTCAAGGAACTGTCGAAGTGGAAGTTCAGCGGCTTCGTCGGGCTCAACACGCTGTTCGTGGCCCTGTGCAACAACGAGGCGTTTCGCAAGCTGGACTTCTCGGCGCTGAAAGTCACGCTGTCGGGCGGCATGGCCCTGCAACTGGCCGCCGCCGAGCGCTGGAAAGAAGTGACTGGCTGCGCCATCTGCGAAGGTTACGGCATGACCGAAACCAGCCCGGTGGCGACGGTCAACCCCAACCAGCGCATCCAGATCGGTACCATCGGCATTCCCGTGCCGTCCACTCTGGCCAAGATCATCAACGATGCAGGCGAAGAACTGCCATTGGGTGAGATCGGCGAGTTGTGCATCAAGGGCCCGCAGGTCATGAAGGGCTATTGGCAGCGCCAGGAAGCCACGGCCGAGATCCTCGATGCGCAGGGCTGGCTGAAGACCGGCGACATTGCGGTGATCCAGCCCGATGGCTACATGCGCATCGTCGATCGCAAGAAGGACATGATCCTGGTCTCGGGCTTCAACGTGTACCCCAACGAACTCGAGGACGTCCTCGCCACCTTGCCGGGCGTGCTGCAGTGCGCCGCCATCGGCATACCGGACGAAAAGTCCGGCGAGTCGATCAAGATCTTCGTCGTGGCCAAACCTGGTGTCACCCTGACCAAGGAAAAGGTCATGGAGCATATGCGCGCCAACGTCACTGCCTACAAGGTTCCGCGCACGGTTGAATTCCGTGATGTGCTGCCGACCACCAACGTGGGCAAGATCCTGCGCCGCGAGCTGCGCGATGAAGAACTGAAGAAACTGGGCATCAAGAAATCGGCTTGATCCCTGCCGGGTGCCGGGTGCTACCGACACAACCCCCGCAAATCTGCGACAATTGCGGGGTGTGACCTTCGACGTACCCCACCAAGACCTCTGCGTACCTGATGACCGACCAAACCGCTTCGATTGACCAGCTTCTGAAAAACCTCGACCAGGCCATGATTGGCGATCGTCACCGCCTGCGCCGGCAGTTGCATGAACTGCGCAAACGGCCCGACGAGGCAAAGCTTGGTCAGTGGGTCGAAAAAGTCCAGGCTTCGTTCGCTCGCGTCGAGGCGCGTCGGCTGAGTGTGCCGACCGTGCGCTACGACGACAGTCTGCCCATTGCCGTCAAGCGCGATGAAATCAAGAAGGTGCTCGCCGAGCATCAGGTGCTGATCATTGCCGGCGAAACCGGGTCGGGCAAGACCACCCAGTTGCCCAAGATCTGCCTGGAACTGGGCCGCGGCCAGCATGGCCTGATCGCCCATACCCAGCCACGCCGGATCGCTGCGCGCAGCGTGGCCAGTCGTGTCGCCGAGGAACTGGCGACGCCGCTGGGCGGGTTGGTGGGTTACCAGGTGCGTTTCGAAGATCAGAGCGATGCCAATACCCTGGTCAAGCTGATGACCGATGGCATCCTGCTGGCCGAGACCCAGCACGATCGTTTTCTCGAACGCTACGACACCATCATCGTCGACGAAGCCCACGAGCGCAGCCTGAACATCGATTTCCTGTTGGGCTACCTGAAGACCCTGCTGCCACGGCGTCCCGACCTCAAGGTCATCATCACGTCGGCCACCATCGATCTGCAGCGCTTCTCCGAGCATTTCGACGACGCGCCGATCATCGAGGTGTCCGGGCGCACCTTCCCGGTCGACACCTGGTACCGACCGCTGACGGCCGAGCAGGACGAAGAAGGCAACCAGATCGAGAACGATCTGACCGTCGACCAGGCGATTCTGGCGGCGCTCGACGAAATCGCCGCGTTCGAGCGCAGCGAGCGCAAGACGCCGGGCGACGTGCTGGTGTTCCTGCCCGGCGAACGCGAGATCCGCGATGCTGCCGACATGCTGCGCAAGGCTCAGCTGCGGCACACGGAAATCCTGCCGCTGTACGCGCGCCTGTCGCCGGCCGAGCAGCAGCGTATTTTCCAGTCCCATCCCGGGCGCCGCGTGGTGCTGGCCACCAACGTGGCGGAGACCTCGCTGACCGTGCCCGGCATCCGCTACGTGATCGACAGCGGTACAGCGCGCATCAGTCGCTACAGCTACCGGGCCAAGGTCCAGCGTCTGCCGATCGAGGCGGTGTCCCAGGCCAGCGCCAATCAGCGCAAGGGTCGCTGTGGCCGAGTCGAGCCCGGCATCTGCATCCGCCTGTACAGCGAAGAGGATTTTCTCTCGCGCCCCGAATTCACCGATCCCGAGATTCTGCGCACCAACCTGGCGGCGGTGATCCTGCAGATGCTGCACCTGCGCCTGGGTGAAATCGACCGCTTCCCGTTCATCGAGCCACCGGACGGCAAGGCCATCAGCGACGGCTTCAACCTGCTGCAGGAGCTGTCTGCGGTCAACCGCGAGAACCAGCTGACGCCGATGGGCCGACAGTTGGCGCGCTTGCCGATCGATCCACGGCTGGGGCGCATGCTGCTCGAAGGCGCGCGTCAGGGCAGTTTGCAGGAAGTGCTGATCATCGCCAGCGTGCTCTCGGTGCAGGATCCGCGCGAGCGTCCGCCCGAGCGGCAGCAGGCGGCCGATCAGGCCCACGCGCAGTGGAAGGATGCCGACTCGGATTTCGCCGCGCTGGTCAATCTGTGGCGTGGTTTCGAAACCCAGCGTCAGGAACTGGGCTCCAGTGCCTTGCGCAACTGGTGCCGCAAACAGTTCCTCAATTACCTGCGCCTGCGCGAGTGGCGTGATGCACACCGTCAACTGAGCCTGATCTGCCGTGACCTGCAACTGCAGGTGAACAAGGACGCCGCGGACTATCCCAAGTTTCACAAGGCGGTGTTGTCCGGCCTGCTCAGCCAGATCGGCCAGAAAACCGAAGACGGCGACTATCTGGGCGCGCGACAGCGTCGTTTCTGGGTGCATCCGTCGTCGGGCATGGGGCGCAAGAAGCCGCAGTGGCTGATGGCCGCCGAGCTGGTCGAGACGACCAAGCTGTATGCGCGCATGGTCGCCAAGATCGAGCCGGACTGGATCGAGCCGCTGGCCGGGCACCTGATCAAGAAAAACCATTTCGAGCCGCATTGGGAGAAGAAGCGCGGTCAGGTGGTGGCGTTCGAGCAGATCACCCTCTACGGCATGATCGTGGTCGGCCGTCGCCCGGTGCATTTCGGGCCCATCGATCCGGTGGCGTCGCGCGAGCTGTTCATTCGCGAAGGGCTGGTGCGCGGCGAGATCCAGTCGCGGGCCAAGTGCCTGACGGCCAACCGCCAGCTGCTCGAGCAGCTCGACGAGCTGGAGGCCAAGGCCCGGCGACGCGACATTCTGGCCGACGAAGAAACCCTCTACGGGTTCTACGAGGCGCGCCTGCCAGCCGAGATCCACCAGACGGCGACTTTCGACAGCTGGTACAAGGTCAACAGCCAGAAGAACCCCGATCTTCTGATCATGCGCGAAGAGGACGTACTGGCCCGCGAGGCCAGCGAAGTCACTGCCGCGCAGTATCCTGACACCCTGCGTCTGGGCGATCTGAGCCTGCAGCTGAGCTACCACTTCGAGCCCAATCACCCCCGCGACGGCGTCACCCTGCGCGTGCCCGCGCCGCTGCTGCCGGCCTTGCCGGGCGAGCGCCTGGAATGGCTGGTGCCGGGGTTGCTGGAGGCCAAGTGCATTTCCCTGGTGCGCAACCTGCCCAAGGCGCTGCGCAAGAACTTCGTGCCGGTGCCGGACTTCGTTCGCGCGGCTCTTGCACGTCTGACCTTCGGCGAAGGCTCTTTGCCCCAGGCTCTGGGACGCGAACTGCTGCGCATGACAGGCGCGCGGGTCAGCGACGAGGCATGGGCCGAGGCCGCGCAGCAGGTCGACAGCCATCTGCGCATGAACATCGAAGTGCTCGACGGCCAAGGCAAATTTCTCGGTGAAGGACGTGATCTGGCCGAGCTCACCGCGCGTTTCGCCGAGGCCAGCAGTGCGGCATTGGCGGTGCCGAATACCGCGAAGAGCCAGCAACCGGTGCAGGCCAAGGCGTTCGCCAAGGTCGAACAGACCACCCAGCAGAACATCGCCGGACTGTCGATGACGGTCTACCCGGCCTTGGTCGAGGAAGGCGGCACGGTCAAGGAAGGGCGGTTCTCGACCAGCGCCGAAGCCGAGTACCAGCACCGACGCGCCCTGCAGCGGCTGCTGCTGCAGCAACTGGCAGAACCGGCCAAGTTCCTGCGCAGCAAGTTGCCGGGCCAGACCGAACTGGGCCTGCTGTACCGCGAACTCGGCCGTGTCGAAGCCCTCGTCGAGGACATCCTGCTGGCCAGCCTGGACAGTTGCGTGCTGGAAGGTGAAGCGAGCCTGCCGCGCGACGGTGTGGCCCTGGCAGCACTGGCCGAGCGCAAGCGTGGCGCCTGGGCAGAGCACGCCGAACGCCTGGCGCGCCTGACTTTGGATATCCTCAAGTTGTGGCATGGCTTGCAAAAGCGCTTCAAGGGCAAGATCGATCTGACCCATGCCGTGGCGCTGAACGATATCAAGCAGCAGTTGAGCCATCTGGTCTATCCCGGTTTCGTACGCGATACCCCGGCAGCCTGGCTCAAGGAAATGCCGCGCCTGCTCAAGGCGGTCGAGCTACGCTTGGAGAAACTGCCGAGTCAGGTGCAGAAAGATCGGGTCTGGAGCGGCGAGTTGGCCAATCTCTGGAGCCATTATCAGACACGCCTGAACAAGCATAGCCAGGAGGGCAAGCGTGATCCACAGCTGGAGGTATACCGCTGGCTGCTGGAGGAGTATCGAGTGTCGTTGTTCGCGCAACAGTTGGGCACCAAGGTGCCCGTGTCGGACAAGCGCTTGAGCAAGCAGTGGAGTGCAGTGGACGCCTGAGTGCGGCCCGGTCTTTCGACTCGGGCTTGCGTGGCATTCATCTGATTGAGTTGCCCCTAACAATAGAGGAACGACCGTGCATAACGTCGTCATCAGCGGCACCGGCCTGTACACACCGGCCCAGAGCATCTCCAACGAGGAGCTGGTCGAGTCTTTCAACACTTATGTAGCCGCCTTCAACCAGGACAACGCTGCGGCCATCGAGCGCGGCGACGTGCAGGCACTGGCCCCCTCCAGCGCGGCCTTCATCGAGAAAGCCAGCGGCATCAAGAGCCGCTTCGTCATGGACAAGGCGGGCATTCTCGATCCGCAGCGGATGAAACCCAACCTGCCCGAGCGCAGCAACGAAGAGCAGTCGATTCTGTGCCAGATGGCCGTGGCTGCAGCGGAGCAGGCGCTGCAACGCGCCGGTCGCACGGCTGCCGACGTCGACGCAGTGATCGTTGCCTGTTCCAACCTGCAACGGCCTTACCCGGCGGTGGCCATCGAGGTGCAACAGGCGCTGGGTATCCAGGGCTTCGGTTTCGACATGAACGTGGCGTGTTCGTCGGCCACCTTCGGTATCCAGCAAGCGAGCAACAGCGTGCAGTTGGGACAGGCGCGGGCGGTGCTGGTGGTGAGCCCGGAGATCTGCACCGGGCACCTGAATTTCCGCGACCGCGACAGCCACTTCATCTTCGGCGATGCGGCCACTGCCGTGTTGGTGGAGCGTGCGGACCTGGCTACATCGGCGCATCAGTTCGACATCGTCAGCACTCGTCTGCAGACCCAGTTTTCCAACAACATCCGCAACAACTTCGGTTTTCTGAATCGGGCGGAGGCGCTGGGGCCTGGTGGAGAGGACAAACTGTTCGTCCAGGAAGGCCGCAAGGTGTTCAAGGAAGTCTGCCCGATGGTCGCCGAGCTGATCGCCGCCCACCTGGCGCAGAACGACATTGCCGTGCAGGCCGTCAGGCGGTTCTGGCTGCACCAGGCCAACCTGAGCATGAACCACTTGATCGTGAAGAAGCTGCTGGGCCGCGATGCCAGCGTCGAGGAGGCGCCGGTGATTCTCGACCGCTATGCCAACACCAGTTCGGCCGGCTCGGTGATCGCCTTGCATACCCATCAGGACGACCTGGCAGCGGGTTCGCTCGGCGTGCTGAGCTCGTTCGGTGCAGGCTATTCGATTGGTAGCGTGATTCTGCGCAAGCGCTGATCGACGGCGGCAGTGGCAATGAAAAAGGCGCAACCTGCGATGCACTCGCAGCTTGCGCCTTTTGTCTGAAGCGAGGAGAGCAGGCTTAGAACTTGGCTTCCAGGTCCAGCTGCAGGGTGTTCACGTCGGCATCGGTACGGGTACGACTGGCGACATCGGATTCGGCGAGGAAGTAGGTGGCACCGACGGCGAAGTTCTTGTCGATCTCGTAGCCCAGCTTGACCTTGTGGCCGCGCGAGCCGGTGAAACCGTTGGCGAAGTCGGAGTCGGTGAATGCGCCCACCACGGCATTGCGTTGCACGTCGCGGTAGTTGTAGTCCAGGCCGAAACCGGCGAACTTGGTCTTGAAGCCGGTCAGCCATGCGGTGTCCTGCTTGCCGACGGTGGCGGTGGCTTCGGCATCGCCGTTGACCACGTACTGGCCATAGATCGACAGCGGCAGGGGCAGGCCGGTGATGTCCAGTTGACCGAAGCCTTCGTACAGGGTGAATTCGGTCGAGGCGTTGCCGTTGACGGCCAGTACGGCAGCGGCGTTGGTCGCGTTGTCGTTGTCGTAGGAATAGACGCTGCCGCCCAGGGTCATCTTGACGTTGTCGCCCAGCGCGAAGCGCGCGCCGGCCTGGCCGGTGTACATGCGCAGGTCATGTTCGAACTGACGACCTTCACCGTCGATGTTGTCGGTCAGCACGTAGTAGCCGGTGCTGCCGAACAGTTCGGCGCCGCCCAATGGCAGCTTGTAGGTGGCGGCCACACCCTCGGGGTTGATGTCGCCGTCCCAGATCACGTCGCCCATGCTGACCCAAGGTTGGCTCATCTTGCCGCCGATCAGGTGCAGGTCCTTGACGGCCGTTGGGTGCCAGTCCAGGTAGGCCTGATCGAGCCAGATGGATTTCTTGCTGAAGGCGCCATCCAGGCTCTGGTTGGTGGAGCGGGCATCGGCGCTGCTGCCGGTGGCGACGCGGATACCGGCATCGACCTGCGGGTTGATCTCGCTGTAGACGCCCAGACGTGCGCGGATGCGCTGGCGGTCCTGGTTGCGATCGCCGCTGGAACCATCACGTTCGCCGTCGACGTTGATGCTTTCATGACGCAGGCGCACGTCGCCCTTGATCTGGGTCTTCGCGGCCCAGGCGACTTTCTGGTCGAATGCGCTCATCTTCTTCGATTGTTCGGCGGCAGCCACTTGTTGGGCCTGTTTCTCACTGTCCAGCTCGGTCTTCAATTCGGCGTATTGCGCGGCGTTGATCGAGCCGTTGGCGCGCAGCATGTCGAGCAGCTTGGCATCGACCGCAGCACTGGCCTGGCTGCTGATGGCCATCAGAACGGTGGCGCTCAGGCTGACCTTGGTGAGTGTTGAAACACGAAGCATGACATTCTCCCTATCGCAAAAAAAGGCCGGCAAGCGCCGAACCTGAAAGTGCTTTCGGACACGCCTGGCAGATGGCGTGGCAGACCCCGAAAAACTGGCGCAAGTATTGCGAGGGGTGATGACAAAACAATGTCAGAACAATGGCTTAGTGATGACATTGAAAAGACGGTATGCATTGATCCAGAGCGCTCGCCGAGTGATGGCACCGTATTGGCGGGTGACCGCAGGCAGAGGCTGCGCGATACTGCTCGGCACGTCTCATCCATTGGAGCCTACCGATGCCGTTGCATGTTGCTGCCAGCTTGTCCGCCATCGACGCCACGCAATGGGACGCGCTGCTGCCCGAATCCCAACCGTTCCTGCGCCATGGCTTTCTCAGCTCGCTGGAAGACAGTGGAAGTCTGGGCGAGCGCTCCGGTTGGGCGCCGGAGCACTTGGTGCTGATCGAAGAGGGGCAACTGGTGGCGGCCTTGCCCAGCTACCGTAAATGGCATTCGTATGGGGAGTATGTGTTCGATCACGGCTGGGCCGACGCCTGCGCGCGGGCCGGTATCGACTACTACCCCAAGCTGCTGGGGGCGGTGCCGTTCAGTCCGGTCAGCGGCCCACGCCTGTTGATGCATCGGCCCGAGCATGGCGTCGAGTTGCTGCGCAGTGTGCCGGGGTACCTGGAGCTGGAAGGACTCAGTGGTGCGCATGTCAATTTCACCGATCCTGCCTTCGATGCGCTGATCGGCGCCGAGGAAGGCTGGATGGAACGGCTGGGTTGCCAGTATCACTGGCATAACCGCGGCTATCGGGATTTCGAGGATTTTCTCGATGCGCTCAGCTCGCGCAAGCGCAAGCAGATGCGCAAGGAACGTGAACAGGTGCGGGCGCAAGGCATCGAGTTCGAATGGCGCGAGGGCGGGCAGGTCAGCGAGGCCGAATGGGATTTCGTCTATGCCTGCTACGCCAACACCTACCATGTGCGTGGGCGCTCGCCTTACCTGACGCGTGATTTCTTCAGTCTGCTGGCCGAGCGCATGCCCGAGGCGATTCGCGTGGTGTTGGCGACCCACGAACGTCGGCCGGTGGCGATGGCTTTCAGTCTGTTGGGTGGCGACAGTTTCTATGGTCGCTATTGGGGATGCCTGGCCGAGTATGACCGGCTGCACTTCGAGACCTGTTTCTATCAGGGCATGGACTATGCAATTGCCCACGGTATCCAGCGTTTCGATGCCGGGGCGCAGGGTGAGCACAAGTTGATCCGCGGGTTCGAGCCGGTGATCACGCGGTCATGGCACTACCTGCGGCATCCGGGGCTGCGGGCTGCGGTGGAGAATTTTCTGCAAGAGGAGCGGGTGGGGGTGCTGAGGTACGCGGAGCAGGCGCGGGAAGCGTTGCCGTATCGACAGGCCTGAGTCATTCATTACTAGGTGCCTGACTGTAGGAGCGGCCAGTGGCCGCGAAGGGAGCGCTACGGTGTGTCAGGCGAGCCGCGGTGACGTCTTCGCGGCCGATGACCGCTCCTACAGGGGGCTCCCATGGCCCCGTGAGCCATGGGAGCGCCAGGATCAATCCATCCCGACGAAGCCGCCGGTCTGATGGTGCCAGAGGCGTGCATACAGGCCCTGCTGCGCCAGGAGTTCGGTATGGCTGCCGATCTCCACCACCTTGCCTTTTTGCAACACCACCAGGCGATCCATCTTGGCGATGGTCGACAGGCGGTGGGCGATCGCGATCACGGTCTTGCCCTTCATCAGGGTTTCCAGGCTTTCCTGAATCGCCGCCTCGACTTCGGAGTCGAGCGCCGAAGTCGCTTCGTCCATGATCAGGATCGGTGCGTTCTTCAGCAGCACGCGGGCGATGGAGATGCGCTGGCGCTGGCCACCGGACAGCTTCACGCCGCGCTCGCCGACATGGGCATCGAAACCGCGACGACCTTCGCTATCGGACAACAACGGCAGGAAATCATCGGCTCGCGCCTTGCGCACCGCTTCCCAGACCTGCTCCTCGGTGGCATTGGGCTTGCCGTAGCGCAGATTGTCGAGGATGGAACGGTGCAGCAGCGACGTGTCCTGGGTGATCAGGCCGATCTGCTCGCGCAGGCTTTCCTGGGTCACGTCGGCAATGTCCTGGCCATCGATCAGGATGCGCCCGCTGGGCAGGTCGTAGAGACGCAGCAGCAGGTTGACCAGCGTCGACTTGCCTGCACCCGAAGGCCCGATCAACCCGATCTTCTCGCCCGGACGAATATCCAGGGTCAGGCCCTCGATGATGCTGTCGCCCTTGGGGTAGTGGAAATGCACGTCTTCGAAACGCACGTTGCCGCGGTCGACCTTGAGCCGTGGCGCGCCCTTCTTGTCGGTCACGCTGACCGGTTGGGCGATGGTCTGCAGGCCGTCCTGCACCATGCCGATGTTTTCGAAGATGCCGTTGACCACCCACATGATCCAGCCGGACATGTTGACGATACGGATCACCAGGCCCGTTGCCAGAGCGATTGCCCCCACGGAAATCAGCGACTGCGTCCACAGCCACAGGGCCAGGCCCGTAGTGCCGACGATCAACAGACCGTTTATGGTGGTGATCGCGAAATCCATGGCCGTGATCACCCGGCTGGCCAGCTGGGTTTTCTCGGTCTGCTCGCTGATCGCGTCACGGGCGTATTGCTGCTCCATGCTGGTGTGGGCGAACAGCTTGAGCGTGGCGATGTTGGAGTAGCCGTCGACGATACGCCCCATCAACTTCGAGCGGGCGTCGGAGGACACCACCGAACGTTCCTTGACCCGAGGAACGAAGTAGTACAGCGAAATCACGTAGGCGATGATCCACAGGATCAGCGGAATCATCAGCCGCCAATCGGCTTCGGCGAACAGCACCAGGGCACTGATCGCATAGATGAGCACATGCCACAGCGCATCGACTGCCGCCACCGCCGAGTCGCGCAGGGAGTTGCCGGTCTGCATGATGCGCTGAGCGATGCGTCCGGCGAAGTCGCTGTGGAAGAAGTTCATGCTCTGCTTGAGCACGTAGTTGTGGTTCTGCCAGCGGATCAGGCTGGTCATGCCCGGGCTGATCGCCTGGTGCACCAGCAGGTCATGCAGGCCGATGAAGATGGGCCTCAGGACCAGCGCCACCACCATCATCCAGGTCAGCTCCAGCGCGTTGTCGCTGAAAAAGTGCACGTTGGGCGTGCCTTGGGCCATGTCGATGATGCGACTGAGGTAGCGAAACAGCGCAACCTCGATCAGCGCACCGATCAGGCCGACCACCAGCAACGTGGCGAAGCTGGGCCAGACCTGCTTGAGGTAGTAGATGTAGAAGGCCAGGACCTTGTTGGGAGGCGTTTCCGTAGGCGCTTCGCGGAAGATATCGATCCATTGTTCGAAGCGGCGATAAATGCTCAAGCGTGCTCTCCTGTGCGGGTTGACGGTCCTGGCTGAGACATGGCCGGCAGGGCGCGCGGCTTAGTCCACGCGTTTCGCCGATTTGATCATGATCGGATCACTGGGCACGTTCTGCATGCCGCTTTTGGTGGTCGTCGGCGTGTTGGCGATGTTGTCGACCACTTCCATGCCTTTGACCACCTTGCCGAAGACCGCGTAGCCAAAATCGCGACCACCATGGTCGAGGAAATCGTTGTCCTTCTGATTGATGAAGAACTGGCTGGTGGCCGAGTCCTTTACTTGAGTGCGCGCCATCGCGAGGGTTCCCCGCACGTTGTGCAAACCATTGTCGGCCTCGTTCTTGATCGGGGCCTGGGTGGGCTTCTCACGCATGTTGGCGTCGAAGCCACCGCCTTGCACCATGAAGCCCGGGATCACGCGGTGAAAAACCGTGTTGTTGTAATGGCCCTTGTCGACGTAGGCGAGGAAGTTGGCGGTGCTGATCGGCGCCTTGACCGCGTCCAGTTCGACTTCGATTGCGCCCATGCTGGTGTCGAGCAACACATGGGGGTGCTGGGCATCGGCAGCCATCAGGTGGCCTGCGAAGGAGAGGGAGCAGGCGGTCAGGAGGATTTTCTTCAGCATCGGTACGAGGTCCTTGAGGGGGGAAGGCATAGGCTTTGAGCCGTAAGTGGCGCAAGCGTTCGGGGCAATGTAGCAAGCGTGCCGCCAAAGGGCGGCCCAGGCGAGCGGGGATGGAAAAAATGAATGTTACTTAATGTTCGCAAGACGGTCAGTCGTCATGCCCCATGAGGGCATTGGCCTGTTCAAGAGCCGGAATCGGCACGTCCAGGGGCGCGGTGTCGAAGGTGCGTAGCAATTCGACGAGAATTTGTGTGGCCGGACCCAAGGGCTTGTCCCGGTTCGAATACAGATAGAACGTTGGGTGCCGACTGCCACCTTGCTCAAGCGGCAAGGCGGCGAGTGTACCCTCGCGCAGTTCGCGTTCGATCATGTGCCGCGGCAACCAAGCGAAGCCCAGGCCGCTGCCGACGAAACTGGTCGCCGTGGCCAGACTGCCGACCGTCCAGCGCTGCTCAGCGCCCAGCCAGCCGACGTCACGCGGTTGCTGGCGGCCCGAATCGCGAATCACCACCTGCATGTGGCCGTGCAGATCCTGCACGCTGAGCGCGCGACCCATGCTCAGCAAGGCGTGCTCGGGGTGGGCCACGGCGATGAATTCGATGGCGCTCAGTTCGGTGCCCAGGTAGCCCGGTATGCCGTAGCCGCTGATCGCCAGGTCGGCGACGCCTTCCTGCAGCACTTCCTCGACCCCCGACAGCACTTCTTCGCGCAGCCGCACGCGACAGCCGCGGCTCTGCGGCATGAACGCGGTAAGGGCGCGGATCAGCCGTGCATTGGGATAGGCTGCGTCGACCACCAGGCGCACTTCGGCTTCCCAGCCCTGCTCCATGTGGTGGGCGAGGTCTTCCAACTGGCTGGCCTGGTTGACCAGTTGGCGGGACCTGCGTAACAGCACCGCGCCGGCGTCGGTGAGCACCGCCCTGCGGCCGTCGATGCGCAACAGCGGCACGCCGAGCTGGTCCTGCATGCGCGCCACGGTGTAGCTGATCGACGACTGCGAACGGTGCAGGGCTTCGGCAGCCTGGGCGAAGCCGCCGTGGTCGACCACGGCCTGCAGGGTTCGCCATTGCTCAAGGGTGACGCGGGGCGCTTTCATCTTCGACTCCTGGTGTCCTAAGCTGGCAGCCCGCCACGGAGACTGCTCGATGATCAAATGCTGCGTTGTAGTGCTGGCCCTGCTGCCAGGCGTGTGTTTCGCCTACCCCATCGACGTGCAGAAGCAGCTCGACGACACCGACATTCTGGTCACGGCCCACGACACCGCCCCCGACATGGCCGCCGTGACCCTGCAGAACTACGGAGCCCGCGCGGCGCAGTGCAGTGTGCGCTTTCGCAATGGCCCCGAGCCGGTGCGGACCCGGCGGGTCAGCGTCGCCGCAGGGGCGTCGGCCGACGCGGTGGCCAGCTTCAAGCGCAGCATTCTCAGGTTGCGAATCGAGGTGCAATGCCAGCCGAGCGTGTAGCCACCGGCACAGATGCGACACAGGGTAGAGCAATGATCGGACAAGACAACTCATTTGATGAATCACGGTAGCGATCCGCGGTGCGCTTCACTGGCCTGACCCGGCCCACATGCGCTAAGGTCCGCGCCTCGCCAATTCGGGACGCACCATGCAATACCTTCTGATCGTCACCCTCATCCAGGCTTTCTCTTTCAGCTTGATCGGCGAATACCTCGCTGGCCACGTCGACAGCTACTTTGCTGTGCTCGCCCGGGTGCTGCTCGCCGGGCTGGTATTCCTGCCGCTGACGCGCTGGCGTCAGGTCGAACCGCGCTTCCTGCGCGCCATGCTGCTGATCGGCGCGCTGCAGTTCGGCATCACCTACGTCTGTCTGTACCTGAGCTTTCGGGTCTTGAGCGTGCCGGAGGTGCTGCTGTTCACCATCCTGACGCCAGTGCACGTGACGCTGATCGAGGACGCGTTGAACCGTCGTTTCAACCGTTGGGCGCTGGTGGCGGCGCTGGTCGCGGTGGCGGGGGCTGCAGTGATTCGTTTCGACCGCGTCAGCCCGGACTTCTTCATCGGTTTCCTGTTGCTGCAGCTGGCCAACTTCACCTATGCGGCCGGACAGGTGCTGTACAAGCATCTGCTGGCACGCCACCCCAGCGACCAGCCACAGTACCGACGCTTCGGCTACTTCTACGTCGGTGCCTTGCTGGTGGTGCTGCCGGCCTTCCTGCTGTTCGGCAACCCCCACAATCTGCCGCAGACGCCGGTACAGTGGAGCGTGCTGGCGTTCCTGGGGCTGGTGTCAACGGCGCTTGGCATGTATTGGTGGAACAAGGGCGCCAGCCGCGTGCCGGGCGCCACACTGGCGGTGATGAACAATCTCCACGTGCCGGTCGGCCTGCTGCTCAACCTGCTGATCTGGAACCAGGACGAGCCTTTGGGACGACTGTTCCTCGGCGGTGGTGTGATCTTGTTCTCGGTCTGGTTGAGTCGGTTGGGTGCGCGCGCCCAGATCGCTAGCCGATAGTGGGGGCAGGGCGGGAAGGTGATGCAAGCAGCCCTGCATGCAGCGAGATACCCAGTGCACGCGTCACCTTCAGTATCGTCGCGAAGCTTGGATTGCCGTCCTCCGAAAGAGCCTTGTACAGACTTTCCCGACCCAGCCCGGTGTCCCTCGCCACCTGGGCGATGCCCTTGGCGCGCGCAATGTTGCCCAGCGCCTTGGCAATGAATGCCGCGTCATCACCCGCTTCGGCCATGCAAGCATCGAAGTACATGATCATGTCTTGATCGGTTTTGAGATGTTCGGCGCTATCCCATTCCCATAGCTTGATTTTCATCGTTCCTGTTCCTGAAGTTGTTGTGCCATGCGCTTGGCGGTAGCAATGTCGGAGGACTGTGTCGATTACATCTTTAGTTGCGATCATCATCAGCATAGATCCGTATCCCATGGGATACAAATTTTCTTGATCGCTGGTTCCGAGGACAAGCCCGAAACTGTGTACCGACGTTTCCAGGTATCGTCTTCTACTTAATGGGCCGGGTGGGCGACCGCATTGTGCCTACCGTATGCGGGGCGTAGAATCCGCCGCATCTGGCGTCGCCCCTCAAACTCATAACAATCATTCATTGCATGCTCCGCTTGGCTTGAGGGTCAGGCGGCACACGCATGCGTGGTGTTTGTTAAGGCGCCACCGTTCCCACTATTTTCGAGAGTCGCTGAAGCCATCCAATGAATACGCCTTCGAATACACCCACAGGCAGCTGGTCCAGCGTGATTGCGTTGGCGCTGGCGGCTTTCATCTTCAATACCACGGAGTTCGCGCCGGTTGGGCTGTTGACCTCGATCGGTCTGAGCTTTGCGATGCCGACGGCGCAGGTGGGGCTGATGTTGACGGTGTATGCCTGGGTGGTGTCGCTGATGTCGCTGCCGATCATGCTGCTCACGCGCAACATCGAGCGGCGTCGGTTGCTGATCGGGGTGTTCATCCTGTTCGTGGCCAGCCATGCAGTGTCCAGCATCGCCTGGAGCTATGGCGTGCTGCTGGCCAGCCGTATCGGCATCGCGTTCGCCCACGCCTTGTTCTGGTCGATCACGGCATCGCTGGCGGTGCGGCTGGCGCCACCGGGCAAGCACACTCAGGCGCTGGGCCTGCTGGCCACCGGCACGTGCCTGGCCATGGTGCTGGGCGTGCCATTGGGGCGGGTGGTGGGTGAAGCGCTGGGCTGGCGCACCACATTCGTGGGAATCGGCGTGGTGGCTACGCTAGTGGCGCTGTGGTTGGCGAAAAGCCTGCCGGCGCTGCCCAGCCAGAATTCGGGTTCGCTGCGCAGCTTGCCGATGCTGCTCAAGCGGCCAGTACTGGTGGCGTTGTATGTGACGACCGCGCTGGTGATCACCGCGCAGTACACGGCGTACAGCTACATCGAGCCGTTCGTGCAAGCCGCGGCGCAGATGAGCGGGGAAATGACCACGACGCTGCTGTTGCTGTTCGGCGGTGCCGGGGTGATCGGCTCGCTGGTGTTCAGCCGCTACAGCGGTCGCTATCCGCGTGGCTTCATGGTGGCGTCGATCGCGTTGCTGGCCCTCTGTCTGATGCTGTTGCTGCCGTTGGCGCGCTACGCCACCTATCTGAGTGGGGTGAGTGTGGTCTGGGGCATTTCGATCATGTGCTTCAGCCTGGCGATGCAGTCCAAGGTCCTGGAGCTGGCCCCGGATGCCACGGACGTGGCCATGGCGCTGCATTCGGGGATCTACAACGTCGGTATCGGCGGTGGGGCGTTGCTGGGCAGTGTGGTGATCACCCAGGTGGGCGTGGCCAACATCGGCCTCGTTGGCGCGTTGATGGCAGGGGCGGGTCTGCTTCTGTGTTGGCACACGACCTATCGGCGCGTTCAGTCAGCGCCTGCCTCGGGTTGATCGATCTGCAATATCGCGTTGATCGCTGACGCGGCTCGCGCCGCTGCTACAGGGGATGCGTTGATGCTGGACGCGGGTTGGCCGTTGGTGCACGCGAATGCGTTGTTGCCGGACGTGGCTTGCGCCGCTGGTGCACGGAATGCGGTCTCTGTAGCAGCGGCGCGAGCCGCGTCGGCGGCGCACGCGGTTTGTCTGGCTGAGCGCATTGCGGCCGAATGCAGCATCGAGGGCGTAACTAACGGTTCCGCTGCAAACCCTTTTTAAAATACAATCGATCTCATTTACATCTGACAGGGTGCCGATGATGGTCGAGCCGGCGAGGGTGGACGCTCGGGCGTTCGAGACGCTCTATCGCGACAATCGCAGCTGGCTGGAGCAATGGCTCAGCCGGCGCCTGGGCAGTGCGTGGGATGCGGCGGACCTGAGCCAGGATACGTTCATCCGGGTGCTGGCCAGTTCCCAGTCGGTGGCCGAGTTGCAGGAGCCGCGTGCTTACCTCAAGACGGTCGGCAAACGGCTGCTGATCAATTTCTACCGTCGGCGCAGTCTGGAACAGGCCTATCTCGACGCGCTCGCCACCTTGCCCGCCGATGTCGCACCTGCGCCGGAACAGCGCTGGCAGGTGCTGGAAACCCTGCACGCTCTGGATCAACTGCTCAATGGCTTACCGGCCAAGGTTCGCCGGGCCTTTCTGCTCAGCCAGCTCGAAGGGTTGGGCTACCGAGAAATCGCCGAGCGCTTGAAGGTTACCGAGCGCAGCGTCAAGCGCTACATGGCCCAGGCCTACGAACATTGCCTGCTGGCCGAACTGTGCTGAATGCCGAGCCGAGTGACGAAGCACGCCAAGCCGCCCGCTCGGCGGCCCGCTGGTGGGTGTGCATGGAGTCTGGCGCCGTCACGGAACAGGACCTCGCCCGCCTGCAATGCTGGCGCCAAGCCAGCGAGGCGAATGAGTCCGCCTGGCGCCGGGTAGCGGCGCTCAAGGGCCGCTTCCAGGTTCTGCCGCCGGCGCTGGCGATGGCCAGCCTCGATCGTCCCGGCCACGGCCGCCGCGACCTGCTCAAGGGGTTGTTGGGGCTGACCGTGGCTGCGCCGGCCGCCTGGTGGGTTGCGCGTGAGCTGCCCATCGATGCCTGGCGCGCCGACGTGGCCACCGCCACCGGCGAGCGACGCCAATTGACCTTGGCCGATGGCAGCGTGTTGCACATCAATACCGCCACTGCGGTCGATATCGACCCTGGCCAACGGCAACTCACGCTGCTGCGCGGGGAGATTCGGTTGCGTCTGGCCAATGCCATGCCGTTCGACATCCATACGCCGCTTGGCAGCGTGAGGCTGGACCAGGGTGAAATCAATGTGCGCCAGGACGACGGCCTCTGTCGGCTGTCGGTACTCACCGGGCAGGCCGATGTGCGGCCTACCGGTTTTGCGCCGCTCACCTTGCGCGCGGGCCAGCACGTTCAGTTGTCCGGCACCGGTCCAGGTCCGATCGAGCGCTTCGACCCTCGCCAGCCTGGCTGGCGCGAGGGCGTGATCGTTGCGTTGGACCAGCCTCTTGGGGATTTTCTGCGCGATCTGGATCGCTATCGTCCCGGCATCCTGCGCTGGCAGCCGGAGCTGGAAGCGCTGCGCGTCACGGGCAGTTTTCGTCTGGAAGATCCGGATCAGGTGCTGAACCTGCTGGCTGTCAGTCTGCCGCTGCGGGTCCAGTGGCGCACACGCTATTGGGCCACGCTGGTGCCACAGGAAAAACCTGCCTAGCGCGTGTCCCCTTTTTCGCGCTCGCTTGTCATGGAGAGGTAAGCACACTCAAAGAGCCTTCAGCCATGCCCCCACGGCCCCCTCGTTCGTTTCTCCGTTACGGCTGCACATCCTCGGCGCACTACGCGCGCGCCTTGCCCCTCAGCCTGCTGATCGGCCTTGCACCGATGCCCATGCAGATGGCCTTTGCCGACGACATGGCGCGTGTCTACAACATACCCCGAGGCGAACTCGCCGCCTCGCTGACCCGCTTTGCCAGCCAGGCGGGCGTCAGCCTGTCGGTGGCGCCTGCCTTGGTCAACGGTCGGCAGAGCGCCGGTCTGGTCGGCGAGTACAGCGTGGAGGGCGGCTTCGCTCAACTGCTGGCCGGCAGCGGTCTGCGCCTGCAAGCGGTGGGGGGGGATGCCTATACGCTCGTGGCTGCGCCCTTGGGTGCCGACGTGCTGGAGATCACGCCTACCACCGTGACCGGTGCCGCACAAGGCAGCGTGACGGAGCAGCCCTATGCCGGTGGGCAGGTCGCGCGCAGTGGCGCCCAAGGTTTGCTCGGCGCACGTGACTTCATGGACACGCCCTTCAGCATGACCAGCTACACCAGCGAGACCGCCCGAAATCAGCAGGCCCGCACCCTGGGCGATCTGGTAGCCAGCGACCCGGCGGTGCGTACCACCAACCCGGCCGGCGGGCGTTTCGAGCAGTTCACCATCCGCGGCTTCAGCCTGTTCAACAGCGATGTGTCGTACAACGGGCTATACGGAATACTGCCCACGTACTCCATCGACATGGAGATGGCCGAGCGGGTGGATATCCTCCGTGGGCCCAGCCAGTTGATCAACGGCATTTCCCCTCGGGGCAGCGTCGGCGGCGGTATCAACGTGGTGCCCAAGCGCGCCACCGACACGCCGATCAACGAGTTCACCGCCAGCTATGCCTCCGACAGCCAGGCCGGTGGCGCCGTGGACATCGGCCGACGCTTTGGCCAGGACAACCAGTTTGGCCTGCGCCTGAACGCGGTGAAACAGGCGGGCGACACTACCTGGGACAAGCAGAGCGTGGACCGGGAAATGGCCGTGATCGGCCTGGATTTCCGCGGCGAACGCCTGCGGCTGTCTACCGATGTTGGGCATACCGAGCGTGATACCGATGCGCCTCAGGAGCGTGTTCAGGTCGGCGCCAATGCCCGCGTGCCCGGTGCCAACCATGTGCGCGACAACTATGCGCAGGGCTGGAGCAAGGCGCGTACCCAGGATACCTTCGGGGCGTTCAATGGTGAGTATGATCTGAGCGATTCGTTGATGCTGTACGGCAGCGTCGGTGCCCGGGAGAGTAATCATGATTTCCTTCGGCACAACGTGTCGGTCGTCAATGATGCCGGCGATTTCGACGTGCTGCCCCGCGACTTCACCCGTGATGAAAGCGTACGCACGGCCACCCTGGGCGCGCGCAAGTGGCTGCAGACCGGCCCGGTCAGCCACGAGCTGAACCTGGCTGTCAGTCATTTCTACATGGACTTCACCAATGGCGGCGCGCGCTACGCCAGGGGGCGCAGCAATCTCTACGCGCCCGTTGCCACGGCGACGCCGTCCAACCCCACCCGTCAGGACCCCAAGGTCTATACCGAGAACCGGTTCGACGGCGTGGCCCTGTCCGACACTCTTGGCTTCTTCGACGATCGGCTGCTGTTGACCCTCGGTGGTCGCTGGCAGCGGGTCAAGGTGGATGACTGGAGCGATGGGGTGAAAGGCGATACGGCTTACGACGAGGAAAAGTTTTCACCGTCTGCGGGCGTGCTCTACAAGCTCACCGACGAGCTGTCGTTGTATGCGAACTATCTGGAAGGTCTGAGCCAAGGCAAGATTGCGCCTTCCACGTCGATCAACGAAGACGAGATCTTCCCGCCTTTCATCAGCCGGCAGGTCGAGGTAGGTGCGAAGTACGATCTCGGCAGCCTGGCCATCACCGCCGCTGCTTTTCGCATCAAGCAGCCGGCGTACGAAACCAACGCGCTCACCCGCACCTTCGGCCCCAATGGCAAGCGCGAGAACAATGGCGTGGAATTGAGTGTGTTCGGCGAACCGCTGACGGGCGTGCGCCTGCTGGGCGGGGTGATGTACATCGACAGCGAGTTGACGGGCACCAGCGCAGGGGCCTTCGATGGCAACCGCGCACCGGCCACGCCCGAGCTCAATGTCAATTTGGGGGCGGAGTGGGACGTTCCGGCATTGCCCGGGTTGACCCTCACCGGGCGCGGTATCTATTCCAGCTCGCAATACCTGGATCAGGCCAACAGCAAGGAAATCGACAGTTGGGAGCGCTTCGATGTGGGTGCCCGGTATGCATTCAAGGTGCAGGGCAAGGCAGTCACCCTGCGCGCCAATGTCGAGAACGTGCTGGACAAACGCTACTGGGCCTCGGCCGGCGCCTCCGACGACAGCGAGCCTGGTTTGACTCTTGCTACCCCGAGAACCTATCTGGTTTCCGCCACGGTCGGCTTCTGACTGTCTATGGGACCGGCTATCGGTGCAGCCGGCCATCTGTAGAGCCCGCCATCTGTGGGAGCAGCTATATGTGAGAGCAACCATATGTGAGAGCAGCCATCTGTGGGAGCGGTGCTAGCCTGCCCCATTGCGCAGTGCTGATAACCTGTGGAGCACCGACAAAATGTGGGAGCGGGCTCTGCCCGCGAAAGGAGCGCTGCGGTGTGTCAGGCGTACTGCGGTGAAGCCTTCGCGGGCAGAGCCCGCTCCCACAGTGGAGCGGTGCTAGCCTGCCTCATTGCGGGATGCTGCTAACCTGTTGAGCACCAACAAATTGTGGGAGCGGGCTCTGCCCGCGAAAGGAGCGCTGCGGTGTGTCAGGCGTACCGCGGTGAAGCCTTCGCGGGCAGAGCCCGCTCCCACAGTGGAGCGGTGCTCGCCTGCCCCATTGCGGGGTGCTGCTA